>CAZSHA010000026.1:0-28520 GCA_964606575.1 uncultured Muribaculaceae bacterium
TATCCTAAATGGCGGGATATGGTGAAACTTCAGACTTGGCACAAAGGGGCTTTCACATTCCTTAAATGCGCCTCCTCCAATTGTAGTTACATTTTGGAACCGTAATGTGTATTAAACTATCACATTGTGCAAATGCGCTTGCACCAATTGAAATAACACCATCGGGAATAGTAATGCTTGTGAATGCACACCTAGTGAATGCACCATTACTAATGTTAGTAATTTTTTCGGGAATATTAACACTTCTAAGAGAACTACAACCTGCAAATGCTACTTCACCAATGTGATTTACGCTATTTGGTATTGATAAACTTGTAAGAGAAGTGCAACCTCTAAAAGCCCATTCACCTATATATGTCAGATTATTACCTGATATTGTTACACTAGCCAGATTTGTACAGCCATTGAATGCCAAATCCCCAATAATTGTTACACTTTTGGGTATCACTACACTTTTAATGTCAGTTCGTTCATCAAAAGCCCAGCCTCTAATGCCAACTACACGATATGTTTTATTCTCGAGAGGATATGATTTTTATTAACGAGATTGTTTTTTATACAAGGCTTGCTTTGGATTTTTTAGAGGAAAAGCATAAAAAAGATTGGGGCGAACCATGACAGTACGCCCCAATCAATAACTATATATTTTTTATTATGCCAAAAGAATATTATTCTTCCACAGCAGCCTGCGCCGCAGCTAGACGCGCGATAGGCACACGGAATGGAGAACATGAAACGTAGTTCATACCCAACCTAGCACAGAACTTAACTGATGATGGTTCGCCACCATGCTCACCACAGATACCAACCTTCAATTCTGGCTTAGTTGAACGTCCCTTCTCAGTACCCATCTTAACAAGTTGTCCTACACCTTCTTGATCTAGCACTTCAAATGGATCGGTCTTGATAAGTCCCTTTTCCTTGTATACCTTCAAGAACTTAGGAGCATCGTCACGAGAGTAACCGAATGTCATTTGAGTCAAGTCGTTAGTTCCGAATGAGAAGAAGTCGGCAACAGTTGCGATTTGATCAGCAGTCAAAGCAGCACGTGGCACTTCAATCATTGTACCAATCTTGTAAGCAACAGTGTCACCACGTTCAGCGAATACCTTTTGAGCTGTTTCGTTGATGATAGCGGCTTGCATTTGAAGCTCTTTAAGAACACCTACAAGAGGAATCATGATTTCAGGGTGAACATCGATACCCTTAGCTTTCACGTTAAGAGCTGCTTCGATGATAGCACGAGCTTGCATCTCGGTGATTTCAGGATAAGTGTTACCTAGACGACAACCACGGTGACCTAGCATAGGGTTGAATTCTTCTAGACCGTCGCACACAGCCTTAACTTCTTCTAGTGTCATACCCATTTCTTCAGCCAACTCCTTTTGTGTAGCAGTTTGATGAGGAACAAACTCATGCAAAGGTGGGTCAAGCAAACGGATTGTCACACCGAGACCGTCCATAGCTTCAAAGATGCCTTCAAAGTCGCCGCGTTGCATAGGAAGCAACTTAGCTAGAGCGGCACGACGACCTTCCTCGTCACGAGCGATAATCATTTCACGCATAGCCTTGATGCGGTCACCTTCGAAGAACATGTGCTCTGTACGGCATAGACCGATACCCTTAGCACCGAACTTGCGAGCCACTAATGCGTCACGTGGAGAGTCAGCGTTAGTGCGAACGTCAACCTTAGTATATTTTTCAGCAAGGTTCATGATTGCTGCGAAGTCACCGTCAAGTTCAGCATCTACAGTAGAAACAAGACCATCGTAAACGTCGCCATTGCTACCGTTCAATGAGATCCAGTCACCTTCATGGTAAACCTTACCACCCATTTCTACGGTCTTTTCCTTATAGTCAACCTTGATCTCGCCTGCACCTGATACACAGCACTTACCCATACCACGAGCAACTACAGCAGCGTGTGATGTCATACCGCCACGAGCAGTCAAGATACCTTGTGCAACTGTCATACCACGAAGGTCTTCAGGAGAAGTTTCAAGACGAACCATGATTACTTTCTTCTTGCGTTCTGCCCAAGCCTCAGCATCATCGGCAAAGAATACTATTTGACCAGTAGCGGCACCAGGAGATGCAGGAAGACCCTTAGCTACAGTCTTAGCGCTAGCTAAAGCAGCCTTGTCGAATACTGGGTGAAGAAGCTCGTCAAGTTTTTGAGGTTCCATGCGTTGAAGCACAGTCTTTTCATCGATAATGCCTTCACGTAGCAAGTCCATAGCAATCTTAACCATAGCCGCACCTGTACGCTTGCCGTTACGAGTTTGAAGCAACCATAGCTTACCGTCTTGGATAGTAAACTCAAGGTCTTGCATATCCTTGTAGTGGTCTTCTAGCTTTTGTTGAGTTTCGATAAGAGCCTTAGCACATTCAGGCATTGATTCTTCTAGTGAAGGATATTTAGAAGCACGTTCTTCTTCGCTAATTCCTTGAAGCTTAGCCCAACGGCGTGAGCCTTCGATAGTGATTTGTTGTGGAGTGCGAACACCAGCAACAACGTCTTCACCTTGAGCGTTGATTAGATACTCACCGTTGAAGATGTCTTCACCAGTAGCAGCATCACGAGTGAAAGCAACTCCAGTAGCAGAAGTTTCGCCCATGTTACCGTAAACCATAGCTTGAACGTTTACAGCAGTTCCCCATTCTTCAGGGATTTGGTTCATGCGGCGATAAAGGATTGCACGCTCGTTCATCCAGCTGTCGAATACAGCGCAGATAGCACCCCATAGTTGCTCCCAAGCACTTTCTGGGAAATCGTTGCCAGTAGACTTCAATACAGCCTCCTTGAATAGCTTAACTAGCTTCTTCAAGTCATCTACATCTAGTTCTGTATCTAGCTTAACGCCTTTTTCTTCTTTTACTGCATCCATTACTTCTTCAAATGGATCGATGTCGGTTTTGTTCTTTGGCTTCATACCTAGAACAACGTCACCATACATTTGAACGAAACGACGATAACTATCCCAAGCGAAACGAGGATTACCAGACTTTCTAGCAAGGGCTTCAACAACTTGGTCGTTCATACCAAGGTTAAGGACAGTGTCCATCATACCTGGCATTGACACTCTAGCACCTGAACGCACAGAAACCAATAGCGGATTCTCTGCATCGTTGAATTTATTGCCTGTTAGGCTTTCGATGTGTGCGATTGAGTTCTTTACGTCTTCTTCCAATAGTTTAACCACTGCATCTTTACCCTTTTGAGTGTAAAGCGTACAAACTTCAGTAGTGATTGTGAAACCAGGAGGTACAGGAACTCCAATAAGGTTCATCTCGGCAAGGTTAGCACCTTTACCGCCAAGAAGATTTTTCATATCGGCACGGCCTTCAGCGCTACCGTTACCGAACGTATAAACATTCTTCATAAAATTAATTATATGAATTACAAATAGTTAATAAATAATTTTCTAGTTTGTGTTGATTTAATTCCATATTTCATGGTTAAATGCTATTTGCAAATATAGTAAAAGATTTTCAAACGTGAAAGAATTATGAAACAGAATATAAAATGAATAATAAATGGTGATTTTTGCACTTGATAGTACGTTAACCACCAATGTGTGTTTATATTCGGATTTTTTCAGTAATTTTGCGATAAAATAAATTGTCAGGAATGAGTAGAAAAAGGAAAGCATTGCCTTTGTTGGAAGGTGTTGAGATAACTGGAGTCGCTGCCGAAGGAAAAAGTTTGGCAAGGGTTAACGATATGGTGGTTTTCATACCGTATGGAGCTCCTGGTGATGTGGTAGATGTGAAAATTGACAAGAAAAAACACAGTTATGCCGAAGGGCATATCGTAAACATCATAAAACCCAGCGAAATACGCCAAGATCCGTTTTGCCAGCATTTTGGCGTGTGCGGCGGATGTAAATGGCAACACATGCCTTATAGCGAGCAACTCAAGCATAAGCAACAACAGGTGAAAGATGCGATGGAAAGGATAGCCAAGATACCTATACCCGAGATAAACCCGATTTTGGGATCGGCGCGCACTCTATTTTACCGTAACAAACTAGAATTCACATTCTCAAATAAATGCTGGTTGACATTTGAGGAAATGAAAAGCGGAATAGAATTTACCGACCGCAACGCACTTGGTTTTCATATTCCTGGAGCATTCGATAAGGTGCTGGATATAAAGAAATGTTGGCTACAAGATGACATATCAAACCAGATAAGGCTTTTTATAAGAGAATATGCTTTGTCTAAATCCTATACATTCTACGACTTGAAAGCGCAAATGGGATTGATGCGTACTATAATGGTGCGTACAGCCAGCACTGGCGATATAATGCTAGTTGTAGTGTTCGGTGAAGACAACAAGCCACAAATAGAAGATGTGATGAACGCAATCGCTGAGCGATTCCCTCAAATCAGCTCATTACAATATGTTATAAACCTAAAAGTTAATGACACTATAGGCGACCAAGAAATCATCAATTACAAAGGAAAGGACTACATCGAAGAAGAAATGGAAGGCTTGCGGTTCAGAGTAGGGGCAAAGTCGTTCTATCAAACCAACTCGACCCAAGCATACGAGTTATATAAAGTGGCAAGACGTATGGCTGGTTTGACTGGAAATGAACTTGTTTATGACCTATATACTGGAACTGGCACAATAGCCAATTTCGTGGCGCGACAATCCAGAAAGGTGGTGGGAATCGAATATGTGGAAGATGCCATAGCCGACGCAAAGTTGAATTCACACGTAAACGGTATAGAAAACACGCTTTTCTATGCGGGTGATATGAAAGATGTGTTGACCAATGATTTTGTGAATGAGCATGGCAATCCTGATGTAATGATCGTAGACCCGCCAAGAGCTGGTATGCACGAGGACGTGATTAACGTGATACTTGCATCGGAACCTAGACGTATTGTTTATGTGAGCTGCAATCCAGCTACACAAGCACGTGACCTAGCAATGCTGGATGCAAAATACGTTGTCACTGAAATTCAACCAGTAGACATGTTCCCGCACACTCACCACGTAGAAAATGTAGTGGGACTAACATTTAAAGAATAATGTTAGAAGCCGTTTTAGATTTTATAAGGAGCTATTAAGCAACTTCTTAATCTTGTTTTGGTATTTTATCAACAAGGTTAGAATTGTAATAACGGGCATCATTAGTGACATTCTTCCCAATAAAAGGAGGAATGTCATATTTATAATCACTAGCTGGTAATTCAATCTCAGCAAGAGTTAATCCGCATAACGATCCTTTAAATTCGTCTATTTCCCACTTGTTGCCCTCATACACTACAATATAACGGAATTTTTCAATTATAGGTTTTATGCAAAGTGTGTTTAGTAAAATATGAGCATCATCTATCGGTATCGTATATTCAAATTCAGCTCTCGTATCACCCTCGTTCTTGCCCTTAATGGTCAAATATGCGTTTTCATCGGCTATTCTTATACGCACAGTTCGTTCTTTATCCTTTGATAAATAGCCTTGTATGATATGCTTCACGCTAGATGACAATTGTTTATATGCGTCATCTGTAACTAAATATTTATGTTCGATTTCAACTGACATAATGAATACTTATTTATATAAATTTCTCATAAAGACCTTTAAATTGGCAAAAAACAACATCTACAGATGATGTAAATTTTATACTTTTGCAAAAATAATTTTTTAAAAGGTATTTTACAAAGAATATTACATACTTATAAGGTTAAAGCTGATGAGATTTATTTATATAGCACTGTGTAGCTTGATGGTTTTGCTTACATCAGTAAGCTCATTTGCACAACATTCTATATCACCAACAACAATAAGGGGAATTGTACGTGACTCAATAAGCCGAGAACCTATACCTTTTGCAGCCATTCTACTTAAAGGCTCTGACAAAGGACTGCTAACGAACGAAAATGGTGAGTTCAACCTTACCACATCCACAAACTTTATAAACCTGCGTGTATCAACTATGGGTTATAAAGAAAAAGAGCTTTTTGTGAACAAAGGTAAAGAGAATGATTTGGTGATAGACATAGTGCCTAGTGGTATTGCGTTGAAAGAGGTTGTCGTGAAATACAAAAAGGACAAGTACTCTAAAAAGAATAATCCTGCCGTTATCTTCGTAGAAAAGCTAATGGCAAGAAAGCGTATGTATGACCCAAAGAATCATGATTACTACTCATACGACAAGCACACAAAGATAAACCTAGGGTTAAACGATTTTTCAGAGGAAGAAAAGAAAAAATGGGTATTCAAGAAGTTCAAATTCATTTTTGATTACCTAGACACTTCTGAAGTATCTGGCAAACCCATCTTAAACGTGTCAGTGAAAGAGAAGATTTCAACGGAATATTTCAGGAAGAAGCCGCATAGTGAAAAAGAATTTGTCAGAGGCAACAAGAGTGCTGGTATTGATGAAGTCTTTGACCAAGAGAGCGTACAACGTTTCTTAGAAGATGTGTTTAGAGAAGTAGATATTTTTGGAAACGACGTTACTATAATGCAAAATCGCTTCGTAAGCCCATTATCGGCTATAGGCACTAATTTCTACAAATATTATCTTACTGATACTATTCCTATAGAAGGCGTGAATTGTATAGAATTGAGTTTTGTGCCTCATACGCCAGAATCTTTTGGTTTTACTGGCCGTATCTATGTACCTGTTGAAGATACAACGTTATTTATTAAGCGTGTTAAGCTAAATGTTCCAAAATCTATAAACTTGAATTATGTAGAAAACATCTACATGATACAAGATTATGAGAAAGCTCCAGATGGATCGAGGCTAAAACTGAAGGATGACATGACCGTGGAGTTTAGAATCATGCCATCAACGCAAGGACTATATGCACGCAGGCAAACATTATACAAGGGACATAGTTTTGAAGAGCCTAGGAACGCAGAGATTTTCGGTCAGGAGGGTAGAACTATAGTCGCTGAAAACGCTCTGTATATGCCTGACGAATTTTGGAAAGATAATAGGCAAATACCAATAAAAGCAAGCGAAAACTCAATCGGAAAGATGTTGGTAAGACTGCGTGAAGTACCAGCATTTTATTGGACCGAAAAAGTTATTGTCACCCTTGTTTCCGGATATATTCCTACCAATGGTAAAGACAGCAAATTCGATTTTGGACCGATGAATACCACTGTAAGCGGAAATCCAGTAGAAGGACTTAGGTTGCGTGTCGGCGGTATGACAACTGCAAATTTAAGCAAGAATTGGTTCTCTCGTGGCTATGTGGCGTATGGATTCGGTGACAAAAAATTAAAGTATCAAGGTGAAATAGAATACTCATTCAATGAAAAGAAATATCATTCAATGGAGTTCCCGGTCCATTCCATAAAGGCATCACACAGCTATGATGTAGATCAATTGGGTCAACACTATTTTTTCACAAATGCCGATAATGTGTTTTTGGCTTGGAAACGCCAGAAGGACGACAAAATGACCTATCTACGTTCAAGCAATTTACAATATACACTAGAAACTCAATCGGGATTTTCAATATCGACTGGGTTTAAATTTAACACACAGGAGGCAACTAAATGGTTACCTTTTGAGGATGGCTATGGCAACGTATATCGTAAATATGATGAAGCATCGTTTAATGTGACTCTGCGATATGCTCCCGGGGAGAAATTCTATCAGACAAAGAACTACCGAATTCCTATAAACCTTGATGCTCCAGTGTTTTCTTTGACACAAACGTTTGCACCAAAGGGATTCCTAGGTAGTATGAACACAATTAACAAGACAGAGATAAGTATTCAGAAACGTTTCTGGTTTTCTGCATTCGGCTATACCGATATAATCCTTAAAGCAGGTAAAATATGGAGTGAGGTGAATTATCCTGACTTATTGTTGCCTAACGCAAACCTTTCTTATACAATACAACCAGAATCGTATGCGTTGATGAATGCGTTTGAATTTGCTAACGACCAGTATCTATCTTGGGATTTGACATATTGGGCTAATGGTGCATTGTTCAACCGCATCCCGCTTATAAAATATATGAAATTGCGTGAGGTTATTTCATTCAGAGGGCTATATGGAAAATTAAGCGACAAAAACAATCCAGAACATAACAACGACTTGTTCCGCTTTCCATTAAACACTAAATGCAAACCAATGGAAAAAGTACCATATATGGAACTAGGTGTCGGCTTAGATAATATATTTACAATTTTACGTGTAGATTACGTGTGGAGATTGACTTATCGTGACACACCTGGAGTTGACCGAAGCGGATTACGACTTCAATTACACTTCACATTCTAATAGTAACAATATACCTAAAATTATAATAACAACAATTCTTTTACTCCAAAGCCAATGAAATCATCTAGTATTTTATTGGCTTTTAATTTTTCTATATATTTACGTTCAACGGTTGTTGTGAGTGCAATCACTTTGCAACCCGCATTTAAACCAGCTTGTATTCCTTGTAACGAATCTTCAAATACCACACAATCCTCTGGCTTAACACCAATTTGTTTCGCACCTAGCAGATACCCTTCAGGATTCGGTTTACAATTCACGACCATATCACCTGTAACCAATCCGTCAAACAACTCTCTGAAACCAGGTAATTGGCTGAATGCGTTTGTCATTTTCAACATACTGCTACTGGTAACAATACAAGTGGGAATATTATTGGCTTTTAATTCTTTTACAAAATAAATTGCATCAGGAAAAGGACGGTACTGCATATCCTTTTCAAAATTATCCAATATATCAATTATGACTGACTGCAATGCTTTATCTGGGTAATATGTGTCTAGTATTGTAGCTAAATTTGACCCTTTAATGATTTTTGCAAAATCATCAACGCCTGTAGGATATTTGTCATCAATAGCTTGCCAGAAGTCGGTATATATACCCTCAGTGTCTAGCAACACACCATCTAAATCAAATAAAACACCTATTTGTCTTGTCATAATCTGTTTATAATTATAATATTTTGCAAAAGTAGATATTTTTCATTAAAAGATTGTGTAAATTTGCAATAACATCATTATTGATGTCTGAATATAACGATGAATTATTAATAATAAGAAAATATAATTGATATGAAAATAAACCGATTTACTACGATAATAGCTTTGCTACTTGTATTGTCAGCCTTTAACAGTTATGCGTTTGAACTTTATGATGCTGTATTATATAATAGACCTGCTGGAGTAGGGCAGATGGTTTCTTCAATTGACGGGAAACATTTCTATAGATTTGATGTGACTCGAGCTATCATAGAAAAAGTAAGTTACGCAAGCGGAGAGGTTATTGGTAATGTGTTCGACTCAAACACAGCCAGGAATTGCAATATTAAAGAATGGGACGGTTTCAAAATGAGTGAAGATGAAAGCAAGATACTGCTTTTCACAAATTCGCAATCAATATACAGATATTCATTCAAAGCCGATTATTATGTATATGAAATCAGACATAATAAACTTATGAAAGTGTCAGCTGAAGGTGGAGAGGAAATTGCAACACTTTCACCTGACGCTCGACAAGTGGCATACGTAAAAGATAATAATGTTTATATCTATAAAATAGATTATGGCTCAACTGTAGCAGTCACTAGGAATGGCGAGAAAAATAAGATTATTAATGCCGTGCCTGATTGGGTGTATCAAGAAGAATTTGCTATACTTAACTCATTTGCTTGGTCACCAGATAATTTGACACTAGCCTTTATTCAATGGGATGAGAGAGATGTTCCTATATATAATATGTTGACATACGGTGGTGCATGTAATCAAAATCAAGGTAAAATGCTCTATCCTAGTGTGTTTGATTATAAATACCCTGTTGCTGGTCAAAAAAATTCAATTGTAAAAGTTTTAAGTTATGATGTGGAAACGAGAAAACTTCAGGACTTAAAAATTCCAATTGATGTTGATGGATATATACCAAATATACGTTTTGCTAAAACTGCCGACAGATTAATGGTGTCAACCTTAAATCGAACTCAAAACGATTTAAAAATCTATGCGGTAAATCCACGCTCAACAGTGTCAAAACTTATTTATTCAGAAAAATCAGAGAGTTGGATTAATATGGATTTATCCAATAAAGCAGATTATATGGATGACACATTCACTATTTTGAGTGATAAGAGCGGCTATACACATCTTTATTTATACTCAAATTCTGGTGCTTTAATCAAACAACTTACTGATGGAGAGTGGAATGTAACCGATTATTATGGTTATGATGCGTTAAAAAATACATATTATTTTCAAACCACTCAACGTGGTGCTTTAAACCGCTCAATTTCAAAAGTTGATACAAAAGGAGTGATAACTGAAATAAGTAAAACAGCAGGAACTTACTCGGCAATATTCAATAGCGATTTCACTTTCTATGTTCAAAATTTCAGTGACTCACAAACACCTAATCAATATACTTTATGGGATACTAAGAAAGGGAAAAAAGTGCGTGATTTGGAGTTGAATGAAGAGTATATGCAACAATTTGGGAGTGATATGCCCAAAAAAGAATTTTTCACTATGCAAAATGACGGATATACGCTCAACGGATATATTATTAAACCCGTTGATTTTAATCCTAATAAAAAATATCCTGTAATTATGTCGCAATATAGCGGGCCAGGCTCACAACAAGTACTAAATAAATGGGTCCTTGATTGGGAAAATTATTTTGCAACCCAAGGCTTCATTATTGCATGTGTAGATGGTAGAGGCACAGGCGGTAGAGGCAAAAAATTTGAGTCTTTAGTCTATATGAATTTAGGAAAATACGAAACGATAGATCAACTAGCAGCAGCAAACTATATGGCATCACAGCCTTACGTAGATTCATCAAAAATTGGCATCTGGGGGTGGAGTTATGGCGGATATGAAACTCTAATGGCAATGTCACAACCTAAAAGTAAATATGCGGCAGGTGTTGCGATTGCACCAGTAACGGATTGGAGATTCTATGATACAATCTATGCTGAAAGATATATGCGTACTCCAAGTGAAAATGAGGAAGGTTACAAAAACAGTGCCCCGATCAATAAGATTGCAGACCAGAAAGGGGAGTTGCTGATAATGTATGGTACAGCTGATGACAATGTGCATCCTGCTAACACCCTTGAATATGTCGCTCATTTGACATCAAGAAATAAATTATGTGATATGATGGTATACACAAATATGAACCACTCTATTAATGGGTGTGGTGTAAGATTACCATTATATAAAAAAGTGTTGAAATTTTTCAATAACACATTGAAATAAGAATAGATGGTATCAAATCGAAATAACATCTTATATGTGGTAACGGGTCCTACTGCCTCTGGAAAGACTTCCAAAGCAATAGCTCTTGCGAAACACATTAATGGTGAGATTATTAGTGCCGACTCTCGGCAGCTATATCGCATGATGGACTTAGGTACAGGTAAAGATCTTGAGGAATACGGCGAGATTCCATGTCACTTAATTGATATTTGCAATCCAGGATATAAATATAACCTTTTTGAATATTTACGTGATTTTGAATTGGCATACAAAGATATTCAGTCAAGAGGTAAAAGTGCTATTTTGTGCGGAGGAACAGGGTTATATGTTGAATCAGTATTGAAAGGTATCAAATTACCACCAGTTCCTGAAAACAAAGAGTTACGTGCAAAATTATCCAGCCTTAGCCTTAACGAATTAACTGATATACTAAAACGTTATAAAACGTTACATAACACTACTGATGTGGACACGGCAAAGCGTGCAATTCGTGCTATTGAGATTCAAGAATATTATCATAATAATCCACATCTTGAAGCCGTAACAGAACCGCACCCGATAAGTAATGCATTAGTTATCGGAATTGATATTGATAGGGATGACCGCCGCAAACGCATAACAAAACGCTTGCATGCACGTTTGAACAATGGCATGGTAGATGAGGTAAAGCGAATTTTAGAAAGTGGAGTTAATCCCAATGATCTTATTTATTATGGTTTGGAATATAAATTCCTAACTAAATATGTAGTAGGAGAGTTATCATATGATGAAATGGTGACTCAATTAGAAATAGCTATACATCAATTTGCTAAGAGGCAAATGACATGGTTTAGAGGTATGCAAAGGCGAGGATTTCATATTAATTGGGTACCATACGACTTAACCGATGAAGACTTTGTAACACATGTTATGGAATTAACCGATAAAACCTTCCAATCCAAGTAATAATTTCTTAGTATCAAGCCCTCCTGCAAATCCTGTAAGTGAACCATTAGTACCTATTACACGATGACATGGAATAATAATAGATAAAGCATTACGACCTACAGCATTTGCTACAGCTCTTACTGCTTTAGGTCTATCTATTTTTATAGCCAACTCCTTGTAAGAAATCGTTGTACCATAAGGAATACTATTTAACGTATTCCACACATCTTTCTGAAAGCTAGTGCCTATGAATTCGATGTGTAAATTAAAGTGTCTTCGTTTCTTTTGGAAATATTCATTCAATTGGGATATAGCTTCATCTATTATATATGATTTAGTATTTAAAAAGAACACTTCACCTAAATATCTTCTAATTCGTGTTTTTATTTCATTCCTTCTTTTTAAAGTATTCCACTCACAAACATATAATTTACTACCATACGAGCCTAGTATCATTTCGCCACATGGACAATCATAAATATAATAGTAGAAATTTCTCATTAGCTAATAATTATATTCACGCCTTGACGCATCCAACCTCAATAATATGAACAATAAAATCGTAAAGCCTAATAATGAAGAACCACCATAGCTAAAGAATGGTAGAGGTATACCGATAACAGGGCATAGTCCTATAACCATACCAATATTAATGATTAAGTGCATCATAAATATAGATGCAACGCAATAGGCATATACACGACTGAATGCTGTACGTTGTCGCTCTGCAATATGAATTATTCTTAATATTAGAGCCAAGAACAGTAGCATGACGACGGATGTTCCAACAAAACCTTGCTCCTCTCCAATTGTGCAGAATATAAAATCGGTATGCTGTTCAGGTACATATTTTAATTTTGTCTGAGTTCCATTAAGAAAGCCTTTTCCTACAATTCCACCTGAACCGATTGCTATTTTTGCTTGATTTACATTGTATCCTACACCTTTCAAGTCTTCTTCAATACCTAAAGCAACTTTAATGCGTTTCTGTTGATAATCTTTTAATCCGTTATCAAATATATAATTTACAGAAAAAATATATAATATTGAACCTATCGCTAATGTTATAATTACGAGAATCTTTTTGGCATCAACTTTAAACATAGAAATCAATAAATACACAATAGTTAGGAAAAGCATAGTGCCAAAATAAATATATCCATTTATGTTAATATCAAATAGTGATAAACCATATACAATTAATGCACTAGTAATATATGCTAGCAACACATTTCGTCCTAATATAAAAGATTTACAATACACAAATAACATTGTCGTTACAATTACCATAATCAGCACGAAAACAATAAATAAGCCAGCTGGTATACCCAAGATTAAAGCCTCAATAAATTTTATTGCGACTACAAAAAATGTAATCGCACACAATGCTATGAATAGTACAAATCCACTCATACCTTCACGATATAGCACGAAAACAAATGAAAAATAAACCAGAGCCGAACCAGTTTCTTTTTGTAATAAGATAAGTATGATGGGGATTCCTATTATTGAGATACACTTCAAGTAGTTAGTCATTCTCTTGTTTAGCACGAAGTTATATGTACTAAAAACTTTAGCTAAAGCTAATGCAGTCGCAAATTTGGCAAATTCGGCAGGTTGTAGGCTAACTGGACCAAGTACTATCCATGACCGTGAACCTTTAATATCAGGTGCTATGAAGATTGTTAACATCAACAATAATATCATTACTCCATATATCGGGTAAGCATAGGCTTCATACAACCGTTTATCTATAAGCATCATTGAGAATCCAGCGGCAAACGAAATAGCTATCCACATAAATTGTTTTCCAGAAAATTCTGAAAATGAAAACATGCTTGCGTGGTCAAAATCATAAGTTGCAGCATATATGCTGATAGCACCAACCACTACCATAATCATATAGATTAGTAGTGTCATCCAGTCAATTGTTTTAAATATTGACGTTGTTCCTGTATTATTAATAGTTCCTCTTAATTCCACTGAAAATCATTGTATTTGCTTCGAGCATTCGTTGCTCTAGGTATTTACGTTCAGGAGCAATTTCTCCTGTTAGATATTTTTCCATCATCAAACTACCTATAGGTACACCATAAGTTGCACCAAAACCAGCGTTCTGAACATACACACAGATTGCAATCTTAGGGTTATTCATAGGGGCAAATCCCATAAACGCAGAATGGTCTTTACCATGAGGATTTTGTGCCGTACCAGTTTTTCCGCACACTTCTATATCTTTAAGATTTGCAGTACGACATGTTCCTCCTGTTACAGCCATTCTCATTCCTAGAGCAACCTCTTCATAAAATTGCTTGTCAATACCAGTATATTTAGGTTGTGTATATAGAGAATCTATACTTTCTCCGCTTATAGCTTTAACTACATGAGGTGTTATAAAAAATCCTCTATTTGCAATTGTTGCCGAAAGATTTGCAATCTGTAACGGTGTTGCTAATATTTCTCCTTGTCCTATGGCAATTGAAATTATAGTTAAGGCATTCCATCTGCCTTTACCATATACTTTATCATAATATTTTTCATTAGGTATAAAGCCACGACTTTCTCCTGGCAAATCTATACCCAGTCTATAGCCATATCCCATATTGACCAAGTGATGTTTCCACACTTCAAACGCATTGCCAGTTGTTCCATATTTAGATTTTCGATCTAACATCGCCTTTAATCCCCAACAGAAATATGCATTACATGAAGTTCGTAATGCTGGCATCAATGAAATAGGGGACTCATGACCGTGGCAGCCAACCTTTAATCTTCCATATACAAAACCGTTATAACAAGGGTACAAAGATGTAGGAGTAACAATACCTTCTTGTCTGAAAATCAAACCTTGCGTAGGCTTAAATGTAGAACCAGGTGGATACGCTGCCATTATGGCACGGTCATACAATGGTCTGGTTTCATCATTAACAAGTCTTCCATAGTTTTTCCCCCTTATACGACCAACTAAATCATTCGGATCGTACGTAGGACTTGAAACTAATGCCAATATTTCGCCAGAAGAAGGCTCAATTGCCACAATAGCGCCTATCTTATTACGCATCAATTCCTCTCCATATTCTTGTAACTCAATATCGATACTTAATGTTAAATCTTTACCAGCAATAGGAGCAACATCGCTTTTCCCCTCATCATATCGTCCTTTGATTTTACCGTGAGCATCTCGTATTAAAATTTCAACACCTTTATTTCCTCGTAAATACCCCTCATAACTCTTCTCTACACCTAAATCACCGGTATAATCGCCAAGTCTGTAATATTCATCTTTTTTTAGGTCATTATTATTAACCTCACGGATATTTCCTAATATATTTGCTCCAGCTTGATAATTGTATTGACGCAAAATTCGTTTCTGAATATAGAATCCAGGATAACGGTATAGTTTTTCTTGTAAGCGACCATAATCCTGTACTGATAAATGCGTCATAAAGGTTTGTTGCGTGTATGACGAATAATTAGGATTCCTTTTTCTGTTTTTTATATCGCTTAACCTTTTATAAAATTCTTCTCGTGTGATTTGCAATGTGTTACAGAAATCCAATGTATCAAATGGTTGCACATCCCTAGGTATAAACACAACATCGTAAGCAGGTTGGTTGAAAACAACCAATTTACCATTTCGGTCATACATTAATCCTCGAGAAGGATATATTGTTTTTTTTAGAAACGCATTTGAATCGGCGTTTTCTTTATATTTTGAGTCACATACTTGCAACTCAAACAGCTTTACTATGTATATAAGAACAATTACAACTATAAAGCCACCTATCACAAACTTCCGTTTCTCTAAGTTATAATCTTTTCTCACGATTAGTTGTAGCTATACAATCAAAACCCAAAATAATAATTGACGACAATAACGAACTACCAACAATCCTAAACAATGTAAGAATAAAATTGTAGAACGTAAACATTTGTATTATATATATGCAAGTGCAATACAATACCGTCAATGTCATCATATATTTAATATAATTTCCTATACCTAGCGTATTTATAGATGGAATAGGATCACTCATTTCGTCTTCTCGTGGAAAATATAATGAGAATACAGGCTTACGCACAGCACCCATTAGAGTACAAGCCATAGAACTCATTCCTTGTGTGTTACTGAATATATCCACAACTAATCCTATGAGGAATGACAAAGTGAGTACCCAATTTATAGGCATATTCATAGGTAATCTCATTATGAAATATATGAATACAAACGGTACTGCAATATTAAATAAGCATATTCTATTGCATATTATTTGTAAGAAAACCATTGCTATGAATAGCAAAATGAAAATAAAAATATTCCGTGTCATTTGTTATCCTCCTTTATTGCTTTCATCGTCTTGTATTTTCAAAAAATCCAATTCATTTTTCATCTTATTCTCCAAAACCCTTACTGTGCTTAATTGTGTGAAATCTGTCGACAATTTTATCCTTAATGAAAAGAAATTATCACCGCCTGCGTTTAATTGTTCCTCGATATAGCCTACAATTATACCTTCGGGAAATACAGCAGAATATCCGCTAGTTACAATTGTATCCCCCTTTTCAAATTTCACATGTCGGGGCATCTCCTCCAATATAGCATGATATGGAGATTCTCCATCCCATATAAGGCTACCGAAATAGTCGCTGCCTTTAACTTTGCAAGATAATCTCAGATTGGGATTCAACAACGATATTATGCGTGATGACTTTTTTCCAACCACATTTATAATCCCAACAACACCATTTTGGTCTATAACTCCCATTTCACTGGCAATACCATCATCGCTGCCTTTGTTGATTGTTATGTAATTATAAGGATTTGCTATACTATTACTTATAACACGACCTAGAATAAAATTAAATTGGTTTAAACCTTTGTTATTAACATTAGTAAGTGTAGAGTCTGACATTCTAATTTTATACTCATCCACCTGATTTCGTAAAGCAATCAATTCCATTTCCAATGCTGCATTTTGCTGTTGCAAATCTTCATTAATATCCCTCAAATAAAAATATGAGGTAACACTGCTTATTCCTGAATAAAGAGCAGAAGATATAGAATTTGCAGATGTTAGATACACACTTTGTTGGTATGGATTGTTTTTAAATAGCAACACACTACTAAAAATAATGTAAAAAACAAACACAAACCAAGAACTGTTTTTTAGAAAAAAGTTGATTAAGTTTCTCACCTTAATATCTAGTATAAAACCACGTATAGACTCTATATTTTACACACCTATTAGAATGGAATTGAAGGCAGTGAGTAATTCAATGCCTTCATTCACATATAAATAGGTTATTGAAACCGCTTTATCTTATCAAGAAATTGAAACGATCAATATTCTTTAATGCGACTCCAGTTCCTCTTGCAACAGCAAGCAATGGCTCCTCAGCAATGTGGAATTTAATTCCAATCTTATCGGTCAATCTCTTATCCAATCCTCTAAGCAATGCACCTCCACCAGCTAAATAGATGCCATTTTTCACAATATCTGCATACAATTCTGGAGGTGTTTGTTCCAAAGCACTTAATATAGCCGCTTCTATTTTTGAAATAGATTTCTCAATACAATGGCTAATTTCTTGATAAGAAACAGGCACTTCCATAGGCAAAGCTGTCATCTGATTTGGTCCATGCACAACATAATCCTCTGGAGGATTCTCCAATTCAGTTAAAGCTGAACCCACATTCTTCTTTATCAACTCGGCTGTACGTTCACCAACCTTCATATTGTGAGCCCTTCTCATGTGTTCTTGTATATCATCGGTCAAGTCATCGCCAGCAATTTGAATACTCTTGTTACTTACAATTCCACCGAGCGATATTACAGCAATTTCAGAACTACCGCCACCTATATCAACAACCATGTTGCCCTCAGGAGCCTCTACATCAAGTCCAATACCTAATGCGGCAGCCATAGGCTCATATATCATATACACATCACGACCACCTGCATGTTCTGAAGAATCACGCACAGCACGTATCTCCACTTCGGTTGAACCTGACGGTATACCCACAACCATTCTCAAAGAAGGGGAGAACCAATTGCTTTTTGAGCTAGCCTTCTTTATTAGTCCGCGTATCATTAACTCTGCAGCATTAAAGTCAGCTATCACACCTTGTCGCAATGGTCGAATTGTTCTAATTCCTTCATGCTCTTTGCCTCTCATTTGCCTAGCTTCATTACCCACGGCAATCAATTTGCCAGACCTTGAATCAAGAGCTACAATTGAAGGCTCATCAATAACAATTTTATCGTTATGGATGATGATTGTATTTGCTGTACCTAAGTCTACAGCTATTTCTTTTGTAAATGAGAATAACCCCATAATAATAGTTACGCTTTAATGTTTAAAATGACGAATATGAGTCATAACCATCGCCATATTGTTGTTATTACAATATTCGATAGTTTCATTATCTCTAATAGAGCCTCCAGGCTGTATTACTGCATTCACGCCTGCGGCATGCGCCAATTCAACACAATCGGCAAATGGGAAAAATGCGTCAGATGCAATAACAGCACCATTCAAATCAAATCCAAAACTATGAGCTTTTTCAATAGCTTGCTTTGTAGAATCAACTCTTGAAGTTTGTCCTATACCGCTAGCCAATAATTGCTTATTTTTCGCAAAAACTATCGCATTGCTCTTGCTATGTTTAACTATCTTATTGGCAAAAAGCAAGTCCTCAATTTGGCTAGGGTCTATAGCTTTATTTGTTACAGTTTCCAATTCTTCAGGCTTTTCAACATGAGAGTCACGCTCTTGTCCCAAAGCACCATTTAGTACAGTTCTGTACTGCATAGCAGGACGCTCAAAAGGCTTCTGAATTAAAATAATTCTGTTTTTCTTTTGCTTTAACACTTCTAGTGCGTCTTCGGTATATGATGGTGCTATACACACCTCAAAGAAAATCTTATTCATTTCTTCAGCAGTAGCCTTGTCAACATCGGCATTTGTAATCAACACTCCTCCAAATGCTGATACAGGGTCACCAGCCAAAGCATCTTTCCATGCTTCAAGCACAGTTTCTCGAGATGCTAAACCGCATGCGTTATTATGTTTCAATATAGCAAACGTGGTTTCTGTGAAATCACCTATCAAATTAACAGCCGCATCAATATCAAGCAAATTATTATAAGAAATTTCCTTACCATGCAATTGTGTGAACATTTCTTCAAAATTACCGAAGAAATAACCCTTTTGATGCGGATTCTCACCATAACGCATCACCTTAGCTCCATTTACTGGAAGTCTAAGTGCTGATGTTTCATCCTTATCAAAATAATTGAAAATATGGCTATCGTATGCACTTGAAACAGCAAAAGCCTCTTTAGCAAACCAGCGTCTATCTTCCAATGTTGTAACAGCACCACCATTTGCTTGCAATCTTTCATACAAAGGCTCATATTGTGCCTTTGATGCCACAATTACCACATCTTTGAAATTCTTAGCAGCAGCTCTAATCAGTGAAATACCGCCTATATCAATCTTTTCGATAATATCTTCTTCAGATGCACCTGATGCGACAGTTTCTTCAAACGGATACAAATCCACTATCACCAAATCGATTTCAGGAATTTCATATTGTGTAATTTGCTCCTTATCACATTCGTTATCACGACGATTCAAGATTCCGCCAAACACTTTTGGATGCAATGTCTTTACACGTCCACCTAGAATAGAAGGATAGCCAGTTAAATCTTCAACAGCCTCACACTCATAGCCTAAACTTTTGATAAATGCTTGAGTACCACCAGTAGATAAGAACTTAACACCATTATTATTAAGTAATTCCAAAATTTTATCTAGTCCGTCTTTATAAAAAACTGATACTAGTGCCGTTTTTATTTGTTTATTTTGAGTCATATATATTTTTCGTATTAATTGTTTTGCAAAAATATTAATTTAAAATCACTCATGATCATGTATTGCACATTATTTTTTGTTTTTCTCTATCCATTTACGTGCGTTCACAAAACCTTCTATCCAAGGTGTTACCGCATTACGCTTACGTGTTTCAGGATAGTAAGCACATTGCCAAGGGAATATAGCACGTTCCAAATGAGGCATCATAGCCAAATGCCTACCGTCAGCAGAAGCTATACCAGCAACAGCCCGTGGTGATCCGTTTGGATTTGCAGGATATGACTTGTAATTATATTGCAACACCACATTATATTTATCAGCTGCTTCTGGCAAATAGAATTTACCCTCACCATGCGCTACCCAAATTCCTAGTTTTGAGCCCGACAACGATCCGAACATCACGGAATTGTTTTCAGGTATTGTCACGCCTAAGAATTGTGATTCAAACTTGTGCGAGTCATTGTGAAGCATCTTTGTACGTTTAGTATGCTCTGGATTAATCAAATTCAATTCAATCATCAACTGACAACCGTTACATACACCAAGACTTAAAGTATCTTCTCTTGCATAGAAATTCTTCAACGCTTGTTTTGCAGTTTCATTCCATTGGAAACCGCCAGCCCAACCCTTTGCAGAGCCTAGCACATCCGAGTTAGAGAAACCTCCACAGAACACAATCATATTCACATCTTCCAATGTTTCACGCCCGCTCATCAAATCGGTCATATGGACATCCTTTACATCAAAACCTGCATAATACAATGAGTAAGCCATTTCACGGTCACCGTTAACACCTTTCTCACGGATAATAGCAGCTTTTATTCCACTTGTATTGTGTCTGAATCCTTCAATACCGTATGACTCAGCCGAGCCTTTGAATCCAGCAGGGAAACGGTAACGGATAGGTTGTTTCTTATAATTCTCAAAACGTAATTCAGCACATTTTGCACCACTTTGTTTACGATCAAGCAAATATGATGTCTTGAACCACAAGTCACGCAAATGGTCAACAAACAACATGTACTCATTCTCATCATGGGTAATGGCAACAGTACGTTCATCTGTTGGTTTAGCGACCTTTACGCATTTTAAGCCTGCTCCTTTCAATCCATTTACTACGCTCTCCTCGTTTTTAGCAGATACCTGAATCAAAACAGCAGGGTTCTCAGCGAACAGCAATTTTATCATATCAGATTCGCCGAAACCGTCAAGATTCACCTCTAAACCGCCTTTGACATTGGCAAATATCATTTCAAGCAATGCAGTTATCATTCCACCAGCCGAAACATCATGCAATGCCAAAATTTGTTTTTTGTTCACCAAACTTTGAACAGCAGCAAATGCTTTTGCAAAATATTCGGCAGACCTTACGGTAGGAACATCATTACCTATTTTATTTAATACTTGCGCTAATGCTGAACCGCCTAGGCTTAACTTATCACCCGAAAAATCAATATAATAAATTGAACTGCCTTTTGCTTGAACCACTGGCGACACCGTCTTCTTCACATCTTTGACTTCAGCACCAGCTGATATAATAACTGTCCCAGGAGCCAAGATTTTCTTATCGCCATATTTTTGTGTCATTGAAAGGCTGTCTTTTCCTGTAGGAATGTTTATACCTAGCTCGCACGCAAAATCACTACATGCTTTCACTGCACTATATAATGCGGCATCTTCGCCCTCATTTCTACAAGGCCACATCCAGTTGGCACTTAAAGAAACGCTCTTCAATCCATTTTTCAAGTTTGCCCCAACTATATTTGTAAGAGCTTCAGCTATAGACAATACAGAACCTGCTTTAGGATCAGCCAAAGCTGCTTGCGGTGCATGTCCTATTGATGTTGCAATACCAGCCTTACCAGTATAATCTAACGCTACCACACCGCAATCACTCAAAGGTAATTGGATTTCACCCTGACATTGTTGGCGTGCTATCTTACCAGTTACCGAACGGTCCACTTTGTTGGTTAACCAGTCCTTACAAGCAACCGCCTCAATCTGCAATACGTTTTCTATATATTCATTTAGTTTATTGCTCTCGTAAGTTACATTTTCCAATGTGCGTGTTTTTGTATTGTCACGCATAATTGTTTTAGGCGAGCTGCCAAACATATCTTTCATTCCTAGGTCAATAGGGCGAACTCCATCTTTTTGCTCAAATACGAAACGATCGTCACCAGTAGTCTTACCGACCACATAGAATGGAGCTCTCTCACGCTCGGCAATTTTCTTTATCTGCTCAATATCCTTGTCGTTCACTACCATACCCATACGCTCCTGGCTCTCATTTCCGATGATTTCTTTTGAAGATAGGGTAGGGTCACCCACTGGTAGTGCGGCTATGTCTATTTTACCTCCGGTTGCTTCAACCAATTCCGAAAGTGCGTTCAAATGTCCGCCAGCACCGTGGTCATGAATTGAAACAATCGGATTACTATCAGATTCAGCCAATGTGCGTATCACATTAGATACTCGTTTTTGCATTTCAGGATTAGCTCGTTGCACTGCATTCAATTCAATAGCATTTGCATACTGACCAGTGTTTACTGATGATACAGCTCCACCGCCCATTCCGATACGGTAGTTGTCGCCACCCATAAGCACTACATCTTGATTAGGCTTTGGTGTTCCTTTTATAGCATCACGCTTGTTTGCGAATCCTACGCCACCAGCAAGCATAATGACTTTATCGTAGGCGAATTGTTCGTTTTTCTCCTCATGTTCAAATGTCAATAACGAACCGCAAATAAGTGGTTGACCATACTTGTTTCCGAAATCGCTAGCTCCATTTGAAGCCTTGATTAGAATCTCCTCCGGTGTTTGGTACAACCAAGGACGTGGAGGCATTGTACATAATTCCCATTTTCTGTCAACCTCGGTACGTGGATATGAAGTCATATACACAGCCGTTCCCGCAAGAGGCAAACTTGCTTTACCACCGCCCAAACGGTCACGTATCTCACCACCCGAACCTGTAGCTGCTCCGTTGAACGGCTCTACTGTAGTAGGGAAGTTGTGTGTTTCTGCTTTCAGCGAAATCACCGAATTTATGTCTTTCACCTCGAAGAAATCTGGCTTATCGCCAGTCTTTGGTGCAAACTGCTCAATTTTCGGACCTTTCACAAAAGCCACATTATCCTTGTATGCCGATACAAGTCCATTTGGATTTTCTTGTGAAGTCTTCTTAATCATTTTGAACAACGACATCGGTTGTTCCTTTCCATCTATGATAAATGTTCCGTTAAAGATTTTATGGCGGCAATGTTCTGAATTAACTTGTGAAAATCCGAACACTTCACTATCAGTCAGAGGTCTACCTAACTTTTGGCTTAATTCTTTCAGATATTCAATTTCTTCAGGGCTTAAAGCAAGACCTTCCGAAACGTTATATTCTTCTAGGTTCTCAATGTGTACTATTGCTTCTGGTGTCTTAGTGATAGTGAAAACATCCTTATTCAGACCGTGATACACACGCTGCAGCATCTTGTCATGCTCAGGATTATCACATCCAGCATAGGTGAACTCTTCTATACGAGAAATGCCGTTAATACCCATATTCTGGGCAATCTCAACGGCATTAGTACTCCAAGGGGTTATCATCTCACGGCGTGGGCCCACATAAGTTCCTTTCACCGTCGACCCCGACAGAACCTTAGCACCGTCAAACAGCCAATAAAATTTTTCTACTTCTTCTGCTGATAATTCATGGTCTGTTCCGACCGCAAAAATCGTTTTTGCTCCTTTTTTAAAGAACGTTATCATAATTTATAATGGGATTGAGATTTTAATTCACAATAATATCGCAAAGATAGCAAAAATATCATGGAAAAACACTACTTTTGGACTTCAAAATCAGAAATTAATGACACAAGACTTACAAATTAGAGTAAATCCTCGCACTGCGGCAATCGCCGATGAATTAAAACTTCACATTTCCACACAAGAAGATTTAGATATAAATCGAATACGCTCTATTCGTATCATCAAACGCTCTATTGATGCACGGCAACGCAATGTGATGGTGAATCTGAAAGTACGTGTCTATATTGATGAAGAACCAATTAACGACCCACTTGTTCCACCTATTAAATATAGTGACGTTAGCGATAAGCCGTCGGTTGTCGTAGTCGGTGCTGGACCAGGTGGACTGTTTGCTGCATTACGACTTATCGAGTTAGGCATCAGACCCATCGTATTAGAGCGGGGTAAAGACGTACAAGAACGATTGAAAGATGTTGCGAGAATCTCTCGTGAAGGTATCGTCGATCCCAACTCAAATTATTGCTTCGGAGAAGGTGGCGCAGGGGCTTATTCTGATGGAAAGCTATACACACGTAGCAAGAAAAGAGGTTCTGTAGAACGCATCTTGGGTATCTTCCACCAGCATGGAGCGAGCGAGGACATACTCGTGGATGCTCATCCGCATATAGGAACTGACAAATTGCCGAAAGTGATTAAAGCAATGAGAGAAACCATTATCAGTTGCAGTGGTGAAGTGCATTTCAACACACGTGTCACCGATATTTTAATCAAGGACAAAGAGGCTGTTGGTGTTAAGTGCGAGAATGGAGAAGTGTTCAACGGTCATGTGATTCTAGCCACAGGGCACTCTGCTCGTGACGTATACTCCATGTTGGCAGATAAAGCCATCAAAATTGAGTCGAAAGGCATTGCCGTCGGTGTTCGTCTTGAGCATCCGCAACACGTTATCGACTGCATTCAGTATCATAGCAACAATGGTAGAGGTAAATATCTGCCAGCTGCAGAATATAATTTTGTCACGCAAGTCGATGGTAGGGGAGTCTACTCTTTCTGCATGTGTCCGGGTGGTTTTATCGTGCCTGCGGCTAGCGGAGAAAATCAACTTGTTGTCAACGGAATGTCGCCGTCCAACCGTGGGACGAAATGGGCAAACTCTGGAATGGTGGTAGAAATACATCCAGAAGATTTGGATGAACGTTTCAAGCAGTATGGCGAATTAGCCATGATGAAATATCAAGAAGAAGTGGAACGTATCTGCTATGAGGCGGCTGGTAACACGCAGAAAGCTGGAGCTCAACGCATGGTAGATTTCGTTGAATGTCGTGATTCCAAAGATCTGCCCGCCACATCATACGCTCCTGGCATACAGCCGTCACGCCTCGACAAGTGGCTGCCAAAATTTGTAAGCCATAGACTTCAAAAAGGCTTTAAGGTTTTTGGTCGTTCAGCCCGAGGGTTTCTCACCAACGATGCAATAATAATAGGAGTGGAAACACGCACGTCATCGCCAGTGCGTATTCCTCGAGATAACGAAACCCTTAACCATGTGGAGATTAAGGGTTTGTATCCGTGTGGCGAGGGTGCTGGATATGCTGGAGGTATAGTTTCTGCCGCTATCGACGGTGAGCGTTGTGCCGATGCCGCCTATTCCGCTATTAAGAATGTTTAACTCATTCGGTTTTTATAGTCCTCGTAAGTAAATTCTCTTAGCACTTCCGTTTTTCCGTCACTGTGTCGATATAGTATTGCTGGGTGCTGTATTCCGTTAAAAGTATGAGTCTTAACTGTGGTATAGTGATTCATATCCTCGAATGTCAACACGTCGCCTTCGTGCAATTCACGCTCAAAACTCCAGTCTCCCACAAAATCACCGCTCAAACAAGAATTACCGCCCATGCGGTAGGTCGGTTTGCTGCGATCAACACTTTTAAGTGCCTCGCTAATAATAGGTTGGTATGGCATTTCTAGGCAGTCGGGCATGTGGCAGGCAAACGACACATCCACTATTGCCGTCTTTATGCCATGATTGCACACCACGTCAACAACCGATGAAATCAAGTCGCCAGTACGCCATGTAAATGCACTACCCGGCTCAAGTATTATATGCAGATTGGGATATTTAGCGTTGAAACTTTTAAGCAATGATATTAAATGCTCCACATCATATCCTTCACGAGTCATAAGATGTCCGCCACCCATATTCAGCCATTTCAGTTTGGGCAAGAATTTGCCGAACTGTTCTTCTACCGCATTCAGCACCTTTTCTAAGTCGTATGAGGTGGATTCGCACAACGCATGGAAATGGAACCCGTCAAGTCCCTCTGGCAATTCTGATATATCTTCAGCCACCACACCGAAGCGCGATCCAGGACTGCTAGGGTTGTAAATATCAGTTTCCACAACCGAACACATCGGGTTTATGCGTAATCCGCAACTCACCGTGTCGTTCGGGTTAGTTTTGTTGTAATCTGCTACCTTATCTTTATATCGGTAAAACTGCTTCAACGAGTTGAAAGTTATGTGCGAACTGCCCGCCAAGAACTTGTCAATGGTAGCATCAGTGTATACTGGGCAATATGAGTGAGCTTTCACATGCAGTTCTTCATTTGCTAGTTGCATCTCGTTTAGCGAACTGGCTGTTGACTTCACGCCATATTCACGGAACACCGAGAATGTACGCCATAGAGCATTAGCCTTAAAAGCCATGATAATTTCAACACCAGCCGATTCTTTCACGTGTTTTATCAAATCCAAGTTTCGTCGTAAC
This sequence comes from uncultured Muribaculaceae bacterium, assembly GCA_964606575.1. Classification (GTDB taxonomy): domain Bacteria; phylum Bacteroidota; class Bacteroidia; order Bacteroidales; family Muribaculaceae; genus RGIG4576. Next base: position 26,572 of record CAZSHA010000026.1, read on the forward strand.
TTGTCTTCATATACTATGTAATAAGGAGTAGGATATTCCATAATAATTGTAATTATCTCGCACAAAATTACATAAAAAGCCGTTGTGAAACAAGAAACTAAATTTTCGCATTGCTCTTTATTTTGCCATCCGCTATAACATATTGCATATCAATATGTTATAAAGCATAATAAATAACCAGAAAAAAGTTGCAAAAAAGTTGTGTATTTGAAGAAAAAATTTTAACTTTATACTTGAAAATCAGAGGGTTAATCAAGGCAAGATACCTTGAAATTTTGAAACATTGAAAAAAACAGCTCACAAAGAACGCTCATTTGTTAAATATTTCCTATCTTTGTGCTGTTACCAAGTGTAGCATAACATATTAGGAAGACGTTTAGCATATTCCGTTAGATGAACCTCGACAATTCATTAGCGACAGGAATAGAGTAGCGTTCTCCTTTGGTGTAGATATATGTATCTCATATATAAGCCAAAGGTGTGAGCTGTTTTTTCTTATCCGTCGCAGGCAGTCGAGGGCCCATCTAGGATAAGCTAAAGAGGTTCACACCTTCTTTTTATGTCCTAACAAAAACCATTTTTGAAACCCGCATCGCCCCGAACCTCAGCCATGCAAAAAACAAGAAATATGCTATCAAAACAATGAATTCAAAACATTTATAGGTCTGAAAGACCTACTATATGAATAACCGCTGGTTTTTAAACCAGTGGGGTCAGAAGTACAAAGAAAGTATGGTCTGAAAGACCTATTACATGAATAACCGATGGCTTTTAAGCCATTGGGGGTATGGTCTGAAAGACTAGCTCCATGAATAACCGATGGTTTTTAAACCATTGGGGGTATGGTCTGTAAAGACCTGTTCCATGAATAACCGGCGGTTTTCAAACCAGCGGTGGGGCAGAAGTACAAAGAAAGTATGGTCTGTAAAGACCTGTTCCATGAATAACCGGCGGTTTTCAAACCGCCGGGGGTGGAGATAAGGAAATTATGTGTCTGAAAGACACGAAATACCCTTTGTTCCCGTCTTTGCAGACGGTTTCTTTCGCATCATCTACTCCCGGGCGCTTAAAAGCACCCGGTTATTACTGAAAAAAGTCTTTCAGACTCATCCTAAGCAAAGCCGATACTTTTTAGCTATTGGCGGAAGGCAGAAATACAAGGAAAATGGTCTGAAAGACCTACTATATGAATAACCACTGTTTTTTAAACCAGCGGTGGGGCAGAAGTACAAAGAAAGTATGGTCTGTAAAGACCTGTTCCATGAATAACCGGTGGTTTGAAAACCACCGGGGGTGGAGATAAGGTGAATATGTGTCTGAAAGACACGAAATGGTCTTTGTTCCCGTCATTACAGACGGTTTCTTTCTCATTACCTGCTCCCGGGCGCTTAAAAGCACCCGGTTATTACAGAAAAAAGTCTTTCAGACTAATTCTAAGCAAAACCGAAAGTTTTTTAGTTATTGGTGGAAGGCAGAAATGCAAGGAAAATGGTCTGAAAGACCGGATATTACGAATAATTGACAGTTTTTTACTAATTTAAAATTTATAACAACAATGAAAACAAAAATCTTAAAATCGCTGATGTTAATAGCAGTGCTATTAACCAGTTCACAAGCATTTGCAGATTTCGCAAAACTCAACATGGTCTGGGAACATAATTGTGCCGGCAACCATGCAAACAATGAAACACGTGGTGACATGGCTGTATGGGGACAGTGCGTCATCCTCCCAAACAAAGCTACAGGCAAACTAGAAGTCTGGGCAAGTGGCGGTATTGTTCAAGAGTACGACGTTAACTCATGGGTGGCAACACAAGATACAATCGGTTCAGTTGACTCTAATAATGTCTTTACTCCTTATGGACTAGGACTTGGTGTTGCAACCGATGAAGCCGGCAACATCGTATGTAATCTTGGATTCCCAAATCCAGCCAGCTCTAAAAACTTTG
>CAZSHA010000027.1:0-5792 GCA_964606575.1 uncultured Muribaculaceae bacterium
AAACTGGCTCGTTCCATTTGGCACAAAATCATCAATCGCCGTTTGACTCGTGAGGCACTTGAAAAGCCTATGGAGAAGACAGGAAAAGAAAAGGAGAAGCACATGCTACTTAATTTCCATGAACTCTTTGAGCAATACGAGCTAGAGCCAATCACACAAAACTTTATGGTCTGCGAAGACGATGTAGTTCAGTTCTGTAAGGAGCGCATTCATCGTAAACAGCCTATCGACAAAACAAAGAACCTCCTTATCTGTAACGTTAAGAAGGACAATTGGGAACAGTATCTCGATGGTTCAGCCCAAATTTACTATACAGGCAAGAGGTTCCCGACTACGATTGCGCTCAACAAGCTTTACTACTTCATGCCATATCTTTCTGGCAAAGGCGTTCGCGATCTTTATTATATCAAAATTGCCCGATTAGGCTACAGCAAAGAGGGACAGAAAAATGAAGATAAGAACGACCTTCGACTTGTGTTCGAGATTGAACGTATTGGTCAGTTATTTGATAACTACAAGAAGGTAAAGCTCGAAATCTGGCATACGTTTACAGATACTACACTTGATAAACTTTTATTTTAACGTGAGCTCGATATAAGGAAATCAATATTCATATAAAACAAGAGGATGTGTCGTAATTAGGTTATACGATGCAGCCTCATTTTTTCTTTTTCTCAAAAAAACTTTTATCGTACAGTAATATTTTATTTTAATCACGATTCGTTTCTATTCCTCAATCCATCTATCATAGACAGGCTCACCCCAGAACTCATAGCCAAGGCCTTCATACTTCGTTCCGAACAATTCACCTTGAATCATACCGTTCCTTTCTACAAGTACCGAATGGAATATCTTATGTTCAGGATTTTTCAACCACAAGAATTGAACTTGATTGTTCTTGGATGTAGTAGCAGTCATCACGCTATCGTCTTTAACAACCCATTTCAACTGTGTATTCTCACGCAGAAAATTCAACATTATTTTACTACGATAGCCTGTACCGCCTGTATCGGAAACAATATGTTTTCCTTTATACAAAGCATTACGGTCGTCATAACAAATTACAGAAAGCCTATTTTTCTTGGATTTCTTCAGCCACTTGATTAACTTCTCCCCATGATCTTTTTCCTCCCAATTATAATTGCTGTCAAGGAATGAAATGCGGCATACCCAACTTGGTATTTCTTCCACATTTTCAATGAAACCGAAAGTAAAATTACCGCCCCCACTATGACCGCTTAAAACTATGTAAGGTTTATAATCCTTAAATATTTCCCTTATATCATCCACAAGTTTTATCAACAACGAATCGCTGTTAGGCGTTTCTTTACGCCACACCTTCCATACTCGTTGCTTAGTTTCCATATACACCGCTACAAAATTGAAATCAGGATTCAGCGAACGTATATATCGAGTTTGTGCCGCAATATGTTGAATGCCATATCGCCAATCCACGCCCTCTGTAACACGCTTTCCTTTAGTCCATTCTATGGTATTGGTGTTAGGCAAAGCGTACAACATTATTTTTGTCGGTTTCTTCGGGTCGAAATCAGAAACAGACGGAGCGTTAACCTCAATTTTCACATCTGGTTCAAAAGCAAATGTTTTCACTTGTTCGTTAAAACTTCCCGCCACATCAAAATCAGGTAATTTACACTCTGCATTCACTACTGCCGCAACACAAAACAGCAAAATAGAAAATAAATATTTCATATACGATTCTTACTAGTAGGCGTTTTGTTCACCTTTAAATACATTCCATACTGTCAAGAAAATAATCTTAACATCAAGCATAATATTCCAATTTTCAGCATACCACACATCATATTCCACCCGCTTTTCCATTTGCCACAAATGATCGGTTTGCCCTCTATAGCCATTCACCTGTGCCCATCCTGTTATACCAGGCTTAATCGTGTGTCGCAACATATATTTGCTAATCAAGGCACTATAATCCTGCGTGTGCTTCAACATGTGCGGTCTTGGACCCACTATTGACATATCACCCTTCCAAACATTATAGAACTGAGGCAACTCATCTATACTAGTCTTCCGAAGGAAATCGCCTAGTCTAGTTTTTCTTGGGTCTTTACGAGATGCTTGCTTCGTGTCAGCCTCACTATTGACCCGCATTGTACGGAACTTATAACAATAAAATTCCTCACCGCGGTAACCAGTACGTTTTTGCTTGAAAAATACAGGTCCCGGTGAAGATAATTTTATCGCAATACCCACTGGGATCAAAACAATAGGCGATAATATAAGTACTATCGTAGAGATAATAAAGTCCATACTCCGCTTCACGAACTTATTAAATACGCTACTCAACGGATTTGAGCGAATTGACATCACAGGCACACGTCCAATAGAATCAAGTGAGAACTGGCGGGTAAGAGTACGACTTATCTGTGGAACATAATAAAAATCGACAGCATTTGATTCAGCAATTGTCACCATACGCGCTATATTTTCATTATCTGATAGCGTATAATACATCTCATCTATGAGATTATCTTTCACAAAAGCCTCTACATCAGCAAGCCCGCCTTTATAACATAAGCATCCCGACACATGCGTTTCGTCATCGAACATGCCCAAGACTTTATATCCATAACCTTGGTCTGAGTCCAACTCATCCATCAAACGCATACCCACAGGACCACATCCCACAATGACGACTCTTTTAAAGTTAAATCCCCTAGTACGATACGATTTCAATATCATTCTTGACATAATCCACCACACACTAAGAACGACAGAAAATGACAAATAGAATAGCACATAAATACGCGCCGAAATCTCACCGAAATCGAGAAATGCCAAACTAGCCAAAAAAACCACAACGTGCAACGACACCAGTTTCAATGTATTAATCACCACTTGGTCGGCATACACTACACGCTTGTTGTGGATATTGCTAACTAAATAATGGGCTACGAAAAAACTGAAATTAAGGACAAACCATACACGCTTAGTAAAAAATACGCTCATATCGCCACCTATCTCTCCTAATCCCATTATTAAGAATATTGCATTTAGAATCAGGAAATCGACCGATGTAAATATTCCGCTTATAAATTGTCCGTATCGTCCTTTCTTAACCATAATTATCATCAAAAGATGTTTAACTTTATAAAGACAACATCGGCTGCATCAAACGATACAGCACGATGTTATGATTTTCACACCGCCACACAGCCTGTTAGCGTGCGACACTTTCTTAGATTTTACTGTCAATAAGATTTATCTTCTTCTCTATCAACGACAAGTCGTCTTTAATCTTTTGTATTCTACGTTCCATCTCTTTCAACATAGAATTTCCGTTCTTAGATGTTGCGTTGAAGAAACCCATATTATTTTCAAAAGTTTTCAGCTCATTACGCTTCTGCTCATAACTTCTAACCAAATATTCACGCTCACGATATATCTTATCTTTGTCGGTCATCTGGCTTATTGAGTTCTCATAATTGTTCAACGTAGCCTTCACTTCCTTCATGTCGAACTTGTCGAACGACTTGTCTACAGCCTCTTTATATTCAGCATATACCTTATCTTTATCCTTGAACGGAACATGACCTATCTCTTGCCATTTCTTCATCAACTCACGCACTTTCTTTCCGCCTTCTTTTTCATCTTCGTCAGCTAAAATTGCATTTATTGCAGCTATAACTTCCTTCTTAGCCTTCAAATTGTCATGTTCTACTTTACGTGTGTTGTTTGATTGCTTATTTTTAGCATCAAAGAATGTATCACATGCAGCAATAAAACGCTTCCACACAGCATCACTATGCTTTTTGGCAACTGGACCGATAGTTTTCCATTCCTTTTGTAATGCCACTAGTACATCTGCCGTTTTCTTCCAATCTGTAGAATCTTTCAACGCCTCGGCTTTTTCACATAAAGCGACTTTCTTTTGAAGATTTTCTGACAATTCCTCTTTCATTTTCTTGAAAAACTCTGCTTTCTTTGCAAAGAAATCATCGCAAGATTTACGGAAACGAGCGAACAAATCGGCATTAACCTTTCTAGATGCGAATCCCAGCTTTTTCCATTCCTCTTGAAACTCTATTACGGTCTTTGTAGCGTCATCCCAAGCCACATAAGTTTTTAGAATTGACAAATCCATAGCCTCGACCTTTTCGCATATAGCTGTTTTAGCAACTTCGTTGTCTTTTTCTTTAGTCTTACGCTCTTCGAAGAATGATTGGTATTTCTTATTTATTACAGATGAAGCATCTTTAAACTTAGTCCATAACTCTTCACGCAATTCTTTTGCCACAGGACCTGTTTCTCTCCACTGATTATGTAATTCTTGCAAACGTCGGAATGCTGCAACCACATCATCTTTTGTGCCTAAGGACTCAGCTTCAGCACACAACTGTTGCTTTATTTCAAGATTTTTCTTGAAGTCGTAATCACGCAATTCCTTGTTTATTTTCAACAAGTCATAGAAACTTTCAGTAGCTTGTTGATACTCTTTCCATATATCAGTAGAGTTAGCAGCTGGAACTTCGCCTATCGACTTAAATTCTTGCTGAAGTTGCTGAACTTTATTGTATTGCTTGTTCACACTATCAGGGTCAACCGCAATAGCCTTTATTTCATTTATGATTTCTTGCTTTCGCTCTAAGTTTTTTTGCCTTTGCTCCTCTTGTGCATTATTATATTCTGCGCGTTTTTCCTTCAACTGATTAAGAATGTCCTTCAACCGAGCTTCATCCGCATCATCTCTCACAGCAAAAGCCGCCTCTTCATTGCCTTTTGCCAGAAACTCAGCTTTTTCTGCCTCTATTTCAGTCTTCCTGATAGAATAGAACGCCATTTTTATTTGAGCCACGGCATCACGTACCGTATCAATAGGCTCATCTAGCAACGCAGCCAAAGCATCTACTAGCTCGCTCTTTCCTAGAGAGGCGTAGCTCAATGTTGCCTTTGCTGGTTCCACGGCTTCTTCTGATAAAGTTGCTACTTCCGAAACTTCTTCGGCTTTTTCATTCACAGATTCTGCAGCGGTTGCTACAGCTTCTTCATTCAAGGTTACATCTTTCTCCAACTTTTCGTTAGATACAGATTCTTCACGCAATTCCATATTCATCATTTTTTACAAGAGTGGCAACATGCCACCCTAATTACTTTGAAACACAAAAATACAAATTTCTAATTGTTTTTGAAATTTTTATATCATTTTTTCATTTTTATATCCAACAAAACAGCTTTTTCAGCCATGTTTGCCATATAAAAGCGTGGTACAATTATCCTCTGAGAATATTTCACCTGCCACACGCACGACGTCATCACATGTTATAGCACGGTATTTTCCCATCTCATTATTAATATCTTCTGCCCTAGATGTAAACTCATAAGAGCATAACTTTGTCGCACGCTCAAGGTAGCTCATATTCTCATATTGTTCCTTGGCATCCAATTTATTAACATATTTTGTTATCTCATATTCAGTAGTACCTGTTTTCAAGAAATCGTCCAACTCACCTTTTATTATAGATTCCGCTTCTTCAAAGCTAACGCCATCACGCAGATAACCACGAACATACATTAACCCCGGGTCGACACTTCCTCCGATAGATGCATCCAACGAGGTAAACACATCGGTCTTCATCAACACATCACGATAAAAACGGGCTGAGTTTCCATTAGCCAACACATCACTCACAATATCGCTCACCTGATAATCGGCATCCGTCCTACCACACATGTGGTAAGCTTTCAATATCATATTCTGAGGCACGTCACTATTAACTCTAACCTCTTTAGGTGAAGTTTGCTTAGGCTCT
>CAZSHA010000027.1:5802-27767 GCA_964606575.1 uncultured Muribaculaceae bacterium
TGGGGTATAGGTAAAGGCTTCACCTTACGGCTTGCAATCCCGCCAAACCATTTTTCGGTGAGTTCTACAGCTCGTTCAAAATCTATATTGCCTGATACGCACATTATCAGATTATCAGTAGAATAATGTGTACTAAAAAATTCCCACGCATCATCAATCGTATACCTCTCTATAGCCTCAATGCTTTTGCCAATCACAGGCCACTGGTAAGGATGAACAGTGTAAGCGTTTTCACGGATAATATGTCCTACATCACCATAAGGAGAGTTTAGACAACGTTGCTTAAATTCCTCAATGACCACGCTTTTTTGTGCCTCAAAATGCTTTTCAGTCAACGACAATTGCAATAAGCGGTCACTTTCCAGCCAAAAAGCAGTTTCTACATTATGAGCTGGAATAATATCATAATAGTTGGTCATGTCGTTGCTTGTCCATGCGTTACTCTCTCCGCCTGCCGCTTGTAACGCTTCGTCAAAAGACTCTGCATTTGCCGACCCGCTGAACATCAAATGCTCAAACAGATGGGCAAAACCAGTTTTATTAGGGTCTTCGTTTCTTGCCCCAACCTTATATAATAAATTTAACGCTACCATTTTGGTGGTAGCGTCTTTATGATGGAGCAACCTAAGCCCATTGCTTAATGTATAGCTTCTTACTTCTATCATTCAACAATTTTTGCTGAGATTATCTTAACATCTTCTTTAGGACGATCGTTGCGGTCGGTATCCACATTTTCAATTTTAGCCACGACATCCATTCCTTCAAGTACTTCACCAAACACCGTATATTGGTTATCCAAGTGAGGAGTCCCGCCAACTGTGCTATATGCCTCACGTTGAGCATCTGTGAATTTCACAGGGTTCTTAGCCGCTTCCGCTTCTGTTTCGGCGATAAGTTCTTGACGTAACGCTTCTACCGCCGCACTATCTTTAGCCATCATAAGTTTCTTCAATTCGTCACGACGTGCAGTTGCCTTAGCTTGAAACAGATTCTGCTTGTTCATCATATCCATTTGCTTCTCCATCTGAACTAGCTGTTGCTCATTGTACACTTTTCCGGTGACGATATAAAATTGCGAACCGCTTGATCGACGCTCTGGATTGACTTGATCGGCAGTGCGAGCTGCGGCTAACGCACCTCTCTTATGGAAAAATTTAGGATATACAAATTCCGCTTCTACAGTATAACCTGGGTCACCTGTTCCCAACATTTGTCCCGGCTTAGCAGTTTTTGAGTCACCGTCACCAGTTTGAATCATGAAGTCATTGATTACACGATGAAAAAGCACGCCATCATAATATCCGTCTTTTACTAGCTTCACAAAATTATCGTGATGCTTCGGTGTTTCCTTATAAAGCCCTACTACTATATCGCCAAGCGAAGTTTTCAACTCTACTTTTGTCATTTCTGGTAATTTTTCTATTATAGTTTTCTTTTGTTCCTGTTGTTGTGTAGTCGTCCCATTTCCGCATCCAGCCATCAACAATAGCACAGCGGCAAATGCCCACATAATTTTTTTCATTTCGATTATCGTATTATAATTTATATTCCCACAGGGAAAAGTCTTTTATAAATTCTCCTGAAATTGTCATCTTTTGCCGCAAGCTCATCAGCATGTTCCTTATAATCAGCACCCCAAATACTCACAGCTAAATCTCCAAGATATTTACGTTCACGGTCTTTTTCAATTGCTGCCTTTACCAGACGGTCGATACTCTCAGCATATTTTTCTTCATCTATTGCATTAAGATACCTTGCCGCACTCACCACAAATTGTCCAGTCAAATCCACATTTATAATATTGTCTGCTAGTTCCAACATAATATCGTCCACTACCGATATATTATTGGCAATATACTCATAAGTCAACAGACCATCGGGATCTTTGGATAATTGTTTTTTCAAATTTTCATCCATGTTACACTATTTTATCGCAAAGCGTAAAAGTAATTAATTCACAAAAAAATCTCGACAAATATAGCAATAATTTCCTTATAACTAATAAAAAACGGCTAAATGTAATGACTATACCTCAAAAAATTATGCCACTCAATTAATCCTATTTAAGGTATTATGTGTTATCTTTGTATAAATTAAAGATTTCATGTGAAATGGGCAGAATAATCATATACGGCATATTCATTATTGCTATTCTCATTTTTCCGCAAACAACAAATCCACAAGATAGCGGACAAGCAAAAAGAATCATCACCCTAATAGATTCAATAATGCTAGAAAATGACAGCACTGCATCATATAGTAACTTAAACGAATTGATGAAGCTAGCTAATGGCAGTCCTGAATTGTTGCAATTCTCACTCGAGACAGCAGAGCAACGACTCTTTTACAACAATTCAAGCCACAATTCCGATTTATTTGTTACTATATTACAAAAAGCGAATCTAAACATCTTGGATAACGCCTACAGCGATTATTGGACATATCAACTTGAATTAGCCCAAAGGAATCGTGTTGGCACGCAAGCCAATGATATACAATTCACGTTACCAGATGGCAAACCGCAAAGGTTATATGGCATAAAATCGCAATACATCGTACTATTTTTCAACAATCCCGATTGCGATGAGTGCAAGCAGACAAAACTCATGTTTATGGCAACCAACATTCCAGAAAATGTGAAAATTGTATCTATCTACCCTGACAACAATGAAGAATTATGGAAATCATCGCTCACGCATACACCCGATAATTGGATTAACGGCATTGATAAAGAATTGGTAGTCGACAGTGAACAGACATACGTGCTGAGGACTACACCCACATTATATTTACTAGACTCCCATAAAAAAGTAATTCTTAAAGATGCTTCTCCAACCGAGATAATAAGATATTTAAGCGAATTGGCTCCCGACTAAAAGCAATTGACGTATTTACACGACAAAATAAGTTTTATAAAAATTTATTATCTTTGTGATATGAAAGCAAAATATGTTATTACGATAGGTAGACAATTCGGCAGCGGAGGTCGAGAAATAGGTAAAATCGTAGCCAGCAAACTAGGCATCAAATATTACGACAAGGAACTACTTGCTGCAGCCGCTGAATCATCTGGTGTAAAGACTGAATTTTTTGAGGCTTCGGATGAACGCAGCCCCAGTTTTTTCGCAAATTCTAGCCTATGGGCATTCAATATAGGCTATAGCATAGGAGATTTTTTCACAGTAAATTCCCCATTCAGCGACGACAATCTTTATCATGCTCAAAGCAATGTGATTAAGGCTTTCGCCGAAGAATCTCCGTGCGTAATCGTAGGACGCAGTGCCGATCACGTGCTACGTGAGCATCCTTGCCTTATCAGCATTTTCATTGGAGCAACCGAAGAGGCTTGCTATAAGCGTATGATTGAGCGTGGCGACTGCGACACCGTAGAACAAGCTCAAGAGTTAGCCCAAAAGAAAAACAAGCTACGTTCTAACTACTACAATTTCTACACCGACAAGAAATGGGGAGATGCTTCAAGCTATGACTTATGCATCGACTCATCTAAACTATCTTGCGAAGACGTTGCCGATATCATAGTGGATTATGTCAACAAAAGAATTTCAAAATAAGCTAACACATTAGAATCAACTTGTTATAAACACATATTTATGTCACCTACAGAAAAGAAAAGACTAATTGCAATCATAAACCCAATTTCAGGCACTTCAAAGAAAGAATATGTGCCTGAAACACTCGAACGCCTCATCGATAAAGATAAGTTTGACCTGACAATACGCTTCACCCAAAGGCAAGGTCATGCTACGACTCTCACCAAAGAGGCTATCGAGCAAGAGTATTACGGAGTAATAGCTGTAGGCGGCGACGGCACCATCAATGAGGTTGCATCGGCATTATGCGATTCCAATACAGCTTTAGGTATCATCCCATGTGGCTCAGGCAACGGTCTTGCACGCCACCTAGGCGTACCTGTCAATATAAGCAAAGCAATTCAAATAATAAATACCGATAATGTGGAAAGTCTTGACTACTGCACAGTAAACGACCTTCCTTTTTTCTGCACATGCGGTGTGGGATTCGATGCTCACGTAAGTGAGAAATTCGCCCAAGGTCATAAAAGAGGACCTTTATCATACGTTCAAAACGCATTGTTGGAATACCTAAAATACCGCCCTCAAAAGTATATCATAGAAATGGGCGATAACATTGTTACCGAAGAGGCATTCTTAATTGCGTGCGGCAACGCCTCGCAATATGGCAACAACGCTTTCATAACTCCTAAAGCCAGCATGCACGACGGATTAATCGATGTAACAGTGCTGCACCCATTCACTCCGCTTGACACTGCGATTTTAGGCGTGTTACTTTTCACGAAGCACATAGACCAAGATTTAAACATAAACACATATCGCACACCAGAATTGACCATCAAACGCTCTAAGCCTGGTGTTATGCACATAGATGGCGATCCAGTGATGATGCAAGCCGACTTGCATATCAAATGCCACAAAGCCGGCATAAAGATGCTGCTGCCAGTGACCGACAGTGTCGACAAATCATTTCTATCGTCACTAGAAGAATACTTTTGGGAGTTTGTCAGCACTGTGCGAGGCGAACTCAAAATTTAGAGAACGCCATGCCATAATTGTCGATTTTATGCTCTACAACATTGTTGAGCAACCTGTTTTTCGACAAATTAAACGATATTACTTTTTATCCTCATTTTTGGTGCAATTTTACCTTATATTTTTTTGCTTCAATAGCATTTTTTCACTAAATTCGTAACGAAGTAAAAGCATACTCTAGCTAACGGCATAGATTATGCTTTGTCTTCGCATATTAATACCAGAAAAGTAAACAACTAATAACTAAATAAACACTAGCATCAAAAAAATGAGCTATTTAAGATTTGACAAGACTCAACTGACGAACTTGGAAGAATCTCTACCCAAAGAAGTTCTTCGTACCAATCGTTCAGGAGCCTACCATTGCACCACTATCGTCGATTGCAATACACGCAAATATCATGGATTGCTCGTCATCCCTATCCCAGAGATGGACGATGAAAACCATGTGATGCTGTCATCATTAGACGAAACAGTGATTCAGCATGGCGCAGAATTTAACATGGGACTTCACAAGTACCAAGGCAACAACTACAGTCCAAACGGGCACAAGTACGTGCGTGAATTTGAATGTGAGAAAGTACCTACCACATGGTATCGTGTGGGTGGCGTGATTCTGAAAAAAGAGAAACTTTTTGTGCATCACGAAAACCGCATCCTGATTCGCTACACCCTAGTAGACGCACATTCGGCAACCACTTTACGCCTACGTCCGTTCCTTGCTTTCCGCAGTGTTCGTGAATACACACACGAAAACACTCAAGCAAGCCGTGAGTACCAACCAGTTGACAACGGCATAAAGACCTGCATGTACCCAGGCTATCCTGAGCTATACATGCAGTTGAACAAGAAAAACGAATTCTGCTTCCATCCCGACTGGTACAAAGGTATCGAATATCCTAAGGAACAAGAAAGAGGTTATGATTTTAACGAAGACTTGTATGTTCCCGGATATTTTGAGTTCAACATCAAGAAAGGAGAAAGCGTAGTATTCTCTGCAGGTATTTCAGAGGTAAGCACACGCACATTAAAGAAAACGTTTGAAGAAGAAAGGGAAGAACGCACTCCACGTGACAATTTCCAACATTGCTTGATAAACGCTGCTCACCAATTCTTGAACAAGCAAGGCAACGAATCCTACATCTTGGCAGGCTACCCTTGGTTCAAGTGCCGCGCAAGAGATTTATTCATCTCATTACCGGGTTTGACACTTGCCATCGACGAAGCAGACAAGTTTGAAAAAGTAATGGAAACGGCATGCAAAGCAATCAAGCATTTCATCAATGAAGAGCCTAACGACTTGAAAATTTATGAGATGGAACACCCTGATGTGCTGTTGTGGGCTGTGTGGTGTATACAACAATACGCCAAAATGGTGTCACGTGACAAATGCCGAGAAAAATATGGCTCACTATTAGAGGAGATTATGGACTTCCTTCGCAAAGGCGGACACCACAACCTTTTCGTTCATTCTAATGGATTGGTTTACTCTAACGGCTCTGACAAGGCTATCACATGGATGAACTCCACTGCAAACGGTCGCCCTGTCATCACTCGCACTGGTTACATCGTAGAATTTAATGCGTTATGGTATAACGACCTACGATTTGTAGCTGAGTTGCTAGGTGAAAAAGAAAGCACATTATTTACCGAGGCATTGAACGAATTGGCTGAAAATGCAGGAAAATCATTTGTCGATACATTCTTGAACGAATACGGATATTTACTAGACTACGTTGACGGAAAAATGATGGATTGGAGCGTTAGACCAAACATGATTTTTGCCGCAGCGTTCGACTATTCACCGCTTAATTCCCGTCAAAAGAAAGGTGTCATAGATATATGCACAAAAGAATTGTTGACACCAAAGGGATTACGCTCACTTAGCCCGAAAAGCGGAGGCTACAATCCTAACTACGTAGGGCCACAAAGCCAGCGTGATTATGCTTATCATCAAGGTACAGCATGGCCGTGGATTGCTGGATTCTATTTCGAAGCCTACCTACGCATATACAAGATGAGCGGAATAGGATTTGTCGAAAGACAATTGATAGGTTACGAAGATGAATTATCATCACATTGTATAGGCTCTATACCCGAACTATTCGATGGCAATCCGCCCTTCAAGGGTCGTGGAGCTATATCTTTTGCAATGAACGTTGCCGAGATACAGAGAACACTATATTTATTAAGCAAATACAACTATTAATTAAGGAGGAGCCTATATGAAAGTTTTAATGTTTGGATGGGAATTTCCTCCAAAAATTCTAGGTGGATTGGCTGTTGCTTCCTATGGCATCACCAAGGGGTTAAGCCTTCAAGGCGACGTAGAAACAACATTCTGCTTACCCAAGCCTACAGGAGAAGAAGAAAAGTTCCTAAATATTATAGGTATGAATCAAGTACCTATAGTATGGCGTGACGTGAATTATGACTATTTGAAATCTCGTCTGCCCAACTACACTACACCAGAGCAATATTACTCGTTTAGGGATAATATCTATGCCGATTTTTCATACATGAACACAAACGACATAGGATGCATGGAATTTGCGGGCGGTTACCCTAAAAACTTGCATGAAGAAATTAACAATTACTCTATCATCGCAGGTGTAGTGGCGCGCCAACAAGAATTTGACATCATACATGCCCACGACTGGTTGACATACCCTGCAGGAGTTCATGCAAAAATGGTTAGCGGAAAGCCGCTTTGTATTCACGTTCACGCAACCGACTTTGACCGTTCCCGTGGTCAAGTGAACCCCACCGTCTATTCTATCGAGAAAAACGGTATGGACTATGCCGATTGCATCATGTGTGTATCAGAGCTGACAAGGCAAACCGTTATCAACCAATACCATCAAGACCCTCGTAAGTGCGTGGCTATGCACAATGCCGTATATCCACTATCTCAAGAGTTGCAAGATATTCCACGTGTAGAGCACCCGAAAGAAAAGGTTGTTACATTCCTTGGACGTATCACCATGCAGAAAGGTCCTGAATATTTCGTTGAAGCTGCAGCTTTAGTTTTAAAACGAACCCGCAACATACGTTTCGTAATGGCCGGTTCAGGTGACAAACTGGAAGAAATGATACTTTTAGCAGCCGAAAGAGGTATAGCCGACCGTTTCCATTTCCCAGGCTTCCAACGTGGCAAGCAAGTGTATGAGGCTTACAAAAATAGTGATGTATTCGTGATGCCTTCGGTATCTGAGCCATTCGGTATCGCACCACTAGAAGCGATGCAATGCGGGACACCGTCTATCATTTCTAAGCAATCAGGCTGCGGCGAAATTCTCACCAACGTAATCAAAGTTGACTATTGGGATATTAATGCTATGGCTGATGCAATATATTCAATATGCACCAATCCATCACTTTTCAAGTACCTACAAGAGGAAGGTATAAAAGAAGTTGATGGTATCACATGGGAGAAAGTGGGATTGAAACACCGTGCAATTTATGATGAATTAATAAGAAACAACCGCTAAAACAATAAAATCAATAGATATGAAAACTATTTGCCTATATTTTGAGATACATCAAATAATACATTTGAAACGATACCGCTGCTTTGACATAGGCAGAGATCATTACTACTACGATGATTACGAAAACGAGCGTAGCATCAACGATATTGCTGAACGCTCTTATATACCAGCATTGAATACTCTTATTGAGATGGCAAAGAACAATAACGGAGCTTTCAAAGTTGCTGTTTCGCTATCGGGTGTGGGTCTTGAACAACTTGAGATTCATGCACCTGCCGTTATCGAGTTGCTACACCAGCTTAACGACACTGGATGCTGTGAGTTTCTATGCGAACCATATTCACACGGTCTATCATCACTAGCTAATGAGGAGTGCTTCCGTGAAGACGTAGAACGCATGAAAGTGAAAATCAAACAAATGTTCGGAAAGACCCCAAAAGTATTCCGTAACTCTAGCTTGATATACTCTAATGAAATTGGAGGCATGGTTGCCGACATGGGATTCAAGGGAATGCTTACCGAAGGTGCGAAGCACGTGCTTGGTTGGAAGAGTCCGCATTACTTATATCACTGTGACAACAATCCTAATCTAAAATTGCTTTTGCGCGACTATAAGCTATCTGACGATATCAGTTTGCGCTTCTCAGACTCTGACTGGTCGGAATATCCACTATTTGCCGATAAATACATCGGATGGATTGCCAACATGCCAGAAGAAGAACAAGTAATAAACATTTTCATGGAGCTTTCAGCACTCGGTATTGAACAACCATTGTCATCTAACATCTTGGAGTTCTTGAAAGCATTACCACATTGTGCTAAAGAGAAAGGCATTACATTCTCTACACCAAGCGAAGTTATAAGCAAGCTGAAATCAGTAGACCAAGTTGATGTGCCATATCCTATGTCATGGACTGACGAGGAAAGAGATATTAGTTGCTGGTTGGGTAATGCGATGCAACGTGAAGCGTTTGACAAACTCTACAGCATTGCCGAACGTGTTCACCTCTGCACGGACCGCCGCATAAAACAAGACTGGAGCTACATGCAAGCTAGCAACAACTTCCGTTTTATGACTACAAAGAACACTGGCATTGCTGTGGAACGTGGTATTTATGACTCACCTTTCGATGCGTTTACCAACTATATGAACATCCTAGGAGATTTCATCAGCAGAGTAAACTCGCTTTATCCTATAGACATGGATAACGAAGAATTAAACTCACTCCTTACAACTATCAAGAACCAAGGCGATGAAATAACCGTTCTTAACAAGGAAGTGGAAAAACTTCAAGCCAAGCTAGCAAAAGCCGAGGCTAAGGACGAGAAAAAGGCTTCAGCAAAGAAAGCAGTTAGACCTGCCGAGAAGAAAGCTAAAACAGTTGAGAAAAAAGAGGTTAAAGCAACTGAAAAGACAAAAGCTAAAGCTAAGAAAACTCCTGCAAAGGAGAAAGAATAGGACTATTCCTAACATAAAATTTATTGAGAAGCGATACGGATTAGTCCATATCGCTTCATTATTATATATAGCCATAATATAGAATCCGTAACGAATAGGTCATGGATTCAAAGGTGAGCTGGCAAACTACTTACCATTAGAAGACGGGCTTAATATGCAAACAGACACTCGCTTGAACATCAATCAATTTAACCTATACCTTTTTTCACACAACAACATCAAACAAGAAGATTTCACAACTATTGCTATTGACTCTAGACAATAAAAAAAAACGAGCTACCCAAAAATGAGCAGCTCGTTCATTAAAACATTTATCTTATGAGAACTTATTTAGCAACGTTGATTGTTACTGCACGGTCTAGAGAAGCACTCTTAGCACCATAAGTAGTCAAGTTGTTGTTGTTAGTTGTAGTTTCAAGACGATCAGCCTTAACACCTGCTCTAACAATCATCTTCTTAACGCTTTCAGCACGCTTAGCACGAAGTTTTTCATTGAACTTAGCAGAACCAGTGTAGTTATCAGCCCAACCAGTAAGAACATACTTCTCATCAGTATTCTTCATTACGTTAGCAACAGCCTTAACGATCTTAGCTTGTACGCTTGTAACCTTCGCAGAACCAATTGGGAAATAGATTGTTGCTAGAGGAGCTTCTGATGCAGCTTCTAGAGCAGCAGCTTCAGCAGTTTCCTTGCTAGTTTGAACACAATCACGAACTTGTTGTTCTACAGTTGCAATCTTAGCATCAGCTTGTTGTAGACGAGCTACAAGAGCATCACCTTCAGAGTCTGTATATTTGTATTCAGGACATACAGGAACGATAGGCACACTCCAAGTTTGCTTTCCAAACTTATAAGCAGCACCAACTAACACGTCAAAAGAACCGCTATAATTGTCTGTTTCCATTACAGTTTGGTTACCTGTGATACGAACATCAAGAAGAACGTCAAACTTATCGTTGATAGCATAAGTGTTCAACAAACCAAGACGTAGACCTAGGTAAGTTGGACGATGGAAATCAGGCTTAATACCGTCACGAGTGAAAGGCATATTAAAAGACACACCCGCATAAGGAATAGCATTGTACTTACGATCTGCATCATAACCACAGAAAATGTTTGAAGCATTGATCAAGATGTCACCAGTCAAACCAGCATTATAAGTTACTTGGTTATAAAAACCCTTCTCGCCAGAGATCGAACCAGCGATCCAACGACCACCAGCTTGTGTCGCGCCTTTCCAACGATTAGCGTAAATACCACCACGCAATCCAATCATTTGAGAGAACCACTTGCCAGCATAAACTTCAATCTTAGGAGCAGTGAAGAATCTCTTCAACAATGAAATTTTTCCATCGTTAGGAGAAATCAACATACTTCCACCGATTTGAGCAGAAACAAACCAATTGTCTTTTAAGCCATTTTGAAGATAACCTTGAGAAGGATCTTCTACTTTAGTAACCTCTTGCGCATTTGCAAAAGGAGCTACGAACAAAGCACATAGAAGTGCAAAGAATGTAATTTTTTTCATAGACTTACGTTTTATATCACATTAAATTATTTTATTCACAATTATAGTAATTACAAATTACTGCAAATTTAATTATTTTTTTTTAATAACACACTATTTTGCTTTTTTTTTTAGCAAATACCGTATTTTTTGGACGAAAAGGACAAATTTACCCCAAAAAAGCCTTTATATCCTCTGCAATTTGGGCTGGAGTAAAGCCAAATTTCTCATCAAGCACCTTATATGGGGCTGATGCGCCGAATCGTTCTAGACCTTTCACATAGCCATTCCATCCCACAACTCTATACAAAGTAGACGGCAGACCAGCAGTCAAACCGAACACTGGAATATCAGCAGGGATAACCTCTTGACGATACTCAATCGGTTGGTCCAAGAACAATCCAACCGAAGGTACAGAAACAACACTACATTCTATACCATCTGATTTTAGCATTGATGCGGCTTCAACCAAAGCAGAAACCTCAGAACCGTTACCAACTAATGTAACAACAGGATTATCAGATTTCACAACCACATAACCGCCTTTTTCCATAGCTAGAGCGTCTTGATAGCGATTACCGCTAGCCGAAGGTAAATCGTTCACATCTTGACGTGTCAAAATCAATGCTGTAGGAGTGCTTTTGTTCTCCATAGCCATTTTCCAAGCAACTATAGTTTCAGCACTATCGGCAGGACGTAGCACCAGCATGCTGTTCACCCCCTTAGAATTTTTGATTTCCTCAAGCAACCTAATTTGTGCCTCTTGCTCTATCGGCTCATGCGTAGGACCGTCTTCACCGACACGGAACGCATCATGTGTCCACACATATTTAACCGGCAACTCTTGCAAAGCCGCCATTCTCACAGCAGGTTTCATGTAATCAGAGAACACGAAGAACGTGCCACACGCAGCCCACATACCGCCATGCAATGCGATACCGTTCATTATCGCTGTCATAGTCAATTCCGCAACACCAGCATGCAAGAACGCACCAGCAAAATCATGACACTTGAACGCACCTGTTTTCTTCAAGAAAGCCTCTGTCTTATCACTATTAGCTAGGTCGGCAGAAGAAACAACCATATTCTTCACCTTCTCGCCAAGAACAGACAACACACTTGCCGATGCTGTACGTGTCGCCACATTAGGTTTCACCTGAATAGCCTCATAATCTATTTCGGGCAATTTACCAGCAATGAAGTCCTCCAACTGGCTATATGCATCTGGATTAGCCGATGCCCATTCTTTCTCAGCATCATGCCTAGCCTTAACGATTACTTCAAGTTCTGCCTTTCTCGTCTTATATAATTCTACAACTTCATCAAAAATCTTCCAAGGATTCTCTAAATCACCGCCTAAATTAAGCACAGTCTTTTCATAAGAAGCACCAGACTTGCTTAACGGCTGTCCGTGTGTACTGCACTTGCCTTCAAAGTTAGCCTCGTCGGCAGTAACACAACCCAAGCCCATTATGGTGTTACCGATTATCAATGTAGGACGTTCCTTCTCTGAGATAGCAGCTTCTAACGCTGTTGCTATAGCTTTAGCATCATTACCGTTTATCTCTAACACGTTCCAATTCCACGCACGATATTTTGCAGCCACATCTTCTTGTGTAACCTCATCGACATCGGTAGACAACTGAACATTATTGCTGTCGTAGAACATGATAAGATTGCTCAACCCCAAATAGCCGGCTATACGACCAGCGCCTTGTGATATTTCTTCTTGGATTCCACCATCGGAAATAAAAGCATAAGTCTTATGCGCCCATGTTTCACCAAAACGAGCAACCATAAAACGTTCAGCTATCGCACAGCCAACAGCCATCACATGACCCTGACCAAGAGGGCCCGACGTGTTCTCAACGCCTCTTTCTGGACACACTTCAGGGTGTCCCGGAGTCACGCTACCCCATTGGCGGAATTGTTGCAATTCCTCGATTGTATATTTTCCACTTAGAGCAAGCACACTGTATAGCATAGGCGACATGTGTCCTGGGTCTAGGAAAAAACGATCCCTAGCAATCCAACGTGGATTCGCCGGGTCATAGACCATATATTTAGAATACAAGACATTCACAAAATCAGCTCCGCCCATCGCTCCTCCCGGGTGACCAGACTTCGCCTTCTCTACCATAGTAGCCGCCAATATACGTATATTGTCAGCAGCCTTACTCATCAATTTTACGTCCATAATATATTTTAAAATATACGTTTTTATATTTATTGAGCGAAGATACAAAAAATGTTTCTTATTATCAATAATTATATAAAAACACCTGCCATAAATCTTTGTTTTACCCAAAAATTTACAGCAGGCAATACTAATTTACATTTTATCACGCAATAATATGCGTTAATTTTGCATTATTCAACAGGGATATCCTTATTTACATTCTTACTTCCAACCAAAGCATAGAATAACAAGTATAGAAGTCCAGCTACAACTACCCAATAGCTCACTTGGTAGCCTATACCACCTTGCATATCCACAACGGCATTCTGCAACAACGGCAACACACCACCACCGCACACTAGTGCCATGAAAATGCCAGAAGCCTTCTCAGTGTACTTACCTAAGCCTTCTACCGCTAGGTTGAAAATACCGCCCCACATTACCGATGTGCATAGACCTACAAGCACAAGTAACATTGCATTTACAGGAACATTCACCAAACCGAACAATCCGTCAGGAGCATTCTTGAAAACTGGCATTTCCACCATAACTGCCGTAGGAGCGAATATCGCACCCAACACCAAGGCTAAACCTATCACTGAAGCCACGGTCAACATAGCCTTAGCAGACACCTTGCTACCAACAGCCGCCCCTAAAAGACGCCCCACAAGCATTAGAAGCCAATATGTAGCTGCCACAGATGCCGCTACCGCCTCTGCACCCACTTCAAGTCCCAGCACATTCAAAGCAGGGTTCTGAAGCCACTTATTCAAAACGTTAGGTACTCCTACCTCTACACCCACATAAATAAATATAGCTACCGCTCCTAGCATAAAATGGCGGAACGACATCGGACCATATTGTGATTTTTCTTTAGCCACCGATTCTTTTTCTTTTTCTGGAATCGTAGAAAGAGAAATGACAATAAATGCGAATGCGAATATTGCCAATGCGGCATACATCAATGGGAACACATTACTAATCTCAGCCTTCGCAATAGAAGGAATCAATATACCGGTCAAGATAATCACCAGTGTTCCAGCCAACGAATTGAAAGAGCCGCCTAACTGTATCAATTGGTTACCTTTGTTGCCACCGCCACCTAACGTATTAAGCATAGGGTTAACAACAGTATTTAACAAACACATTGAGAAACCTGCGACAAACGCACCTAGCAAATAAACTCCAAAGCTACCAACAACACCAGAAATAGTCTGAATGCCAACTCCCACGAAGCCTACAGAGATTGCGATAAGAGCAGTTTTCTTGTAACCATACTTCTGCAAAAGATTACCAGCAGGATAACCCATCACAGCATAAGCTATAAAATTGGCAAACACGCCCAAAGTGCCTTGCCAGTTAGGTATGCTGAATTGATTTTTCAAGATGTCACCCATAGGCGAAGCTAAATTAGTGACAAACGAAATCATAGCAAACAAAAAGAACATCGCCACTATCGCAACGAAATTCCCATTAGATTTAGTTGTTTTTGTTTTCATTTTCAGTTTATTATTGTTTTAGTTTATGTTTCTAACATTTCTAAAAAGCAATCTTCAAAAAAGATTATAGCTAATTAAATAAACGCCATCCCTTATTAAAAAGGTTCAACGTCAATAGTTGCGATTTCCGAAAATCGTTGTTCCGATTCTCACCAAAGTGCTGCCCTCCTCTACTGCAATACAATAGTCGTCACTCATGCCCATACTTATTTCACAAAAATATGGTTTATCGGCGAAAGATCCGGCTTTAAGCTCGTCGAACACAGATTTTATTGCCACAAACTCACCTCTCACCTCCGTTTCATCGTCGGTATTTGTCGCCATTCCCATAACGCCACACACACGCACGTTCTCCAAACGTTCAAGGCTTCCGTTCTTCACCAAATCTAAACATTCACCACAGCTAAAGCCAAATTTTGTTTCCTCCTTTGCCACATGCAATTGCAAAAGGACATCCACTACACGACCTATACGCCTAGCTTCATCGTTCACATGCTCCAACAACCTCAATGAGTCGATACTATGTATTAGCGACACATAAGGAATTAACTGCCGCACTTTGTTGGTCTGCAAATGTCCTATAAAATGCCACCGCACATCATCAGGCATAAGTACATGCTTTTGTGCCAATTCCTGCACACGGCTTTCTCCGAAGATTCGTTGTCCCGCATCATAAGCCTCTTTCAAAGCCTCTATGGGATGGAATTTAGACACAGCTACAAGCCTCACGCCTGCTGGTAAAGTTTCATTTATAGCTTTTATTTGCGACCCGATATTAGTCATAATAATATATATTACCCTACTTGCGTAGCAGGATTAGCAGCTTTTTCGCCTAATTTCACTGGATATACATCCATAATTGCGGTTTCAGTCACCGAGGCTATTTCAAAATCAGCCATAGTTCCCTTCATCCCTTCCATGAAATTATCTACCGCCTTCTGAAACTCCGACGCTTGCACCAAAGTCAACACTGATGTCTTTTTCTCAACTGCCGTCTTTTCGTCAATGGTTATTATATTATACTTGACAGTATACCACTTGTCACCAGTTTCATCATAGAAAATCTCAGCTATTCTTGTACGCTTAACTGCCGACACCGAAAAATCACCTGATATGAAAGGTGTTATTTCTTCTATGATGCGGGCTTCAGCCTCGGTAAAGGATAGAGCGTCGACAAGATAAGGCTCATTCACCTTTTTTTGCTGACCAGTTTCCAACATCTTGTCATAACGCACCTTACATTCAAACCAATTTGCCATAATATTATTTTGTTTCTTTCTTATTTAATTCTAGTGGCACAAATTTACTGAATATTTTAGACCCGCAAGCACAATGAAAACATATTTTTGGGCAAAAAACTCAAATATTTTTAGCTTTATTGTTGTTATTTTAACAATAACTTATTTATTTTGTTCTCAAAACCAGAAAACTATGACTCAAGACCAAAGAAAAACCGCAAATGGAAGCATCTTCAAAAAGATTGCACACCTATATATCGACGGATTCAGAAACATGACCATAGGCAAATCATTATGGATTTTGATAGCCATAAAACTATTTATAATGTTTGCCATCTTGAAAGTGTTTTTCTTCCCTAATATACTAAACACCAAATTCGACAATGACGAGGACCGCGCACAACATGTGCGAAACGAGTTGCTAAAAGATAAATAACTTTTTAACCAAAAACTATTATGAATGAACTATTAGAACTAGTCAATTGGTCAAGAGCCCAATTTGCAATGACAGCCATGTTTCACTGGCTGTTTGTTCCGCTCACTTTAGGATTATCGGTGATAGTGGCTGTAATGGAAACCATCTATTATCGCACAAAAGACAAAAAATGGCTGAACACCACTAAATTCTGGATGACATTATTTGCTATCAATTTTGCAATAGGTGTCGCAACTGGTATTATACTTGAATTTGAATTCGGTACAAACTGGTCAAACTATAGCTGGTTTGTGGGTGATATTTTTGGAGCGCCGCTTGCTATAGAAGGTATCTTCGCATTCTTTATGGAATCCACATTCTTCGCTGTCATGTTCTTCGGATGGGAGAAAGTAAGTTCCAAATTCCACCTGACTGCGACATGGCTTACAGCTTTAGGAGCGAGCATCTCTGCCCTATGGATTCTAATAGCAAACTCATGGATGCAATATCCAGTAGGAATGGAATTTGACCCCGACCAAATGCGTAACGTAATGAATGACTTCTGGGCATTAGTCTTATCTCCCGTAGCGATAAACAAGATTATCCACTCCGTTTTCAGCGGATGGGCTTTAGCTGGAACATTTGTAATAGGTGTAAGCGCTTGGCTTTTAATTAAAGGTAAGAACAAGGGCATGGCTTTACGCAGCATTAAAGTAGGTGCATGGGTAGGTTTCGCTGGTGTTTTATTTACAATAGGCTCTGGCGACGGTTCTGCAAAAGTAGTATCAGAGGTGCAACCTATGAAATTGGCAGCGATGGAAGGATTATACCACGGCGAACAAGGTCAATCAATCACTGCAATTGGAATACTCAACCCCGATAAAACATACGACAATGATGAGGATACATACATATTTGAAATCTCCATACCTAAAGGACTTTCATTCCTTGCAGAAGGCGATATAAATGCTTTCGTACCTGGTATATCAGATATTATAAACGGTGTAAAACTCGATGACAACGGTGATACGATAAACACGATCTCATACGCCGAACGTATCGCTATGGGCAAAGAAGCCCACAAGGCTTTAAAAGAATACGACACAGCGAAGAAAGCAGGCGACAGCACATCTATGAATAAAGCACGTGAAAACTTGGAAACCAATTTCAAATATTTCGGTTACGGATATTTCGACTCACCCGCTGAAGCAATTCCTAACATACCTCTCACATTCTACGCATTTCACATAATGGTGATTTTCGGCTCATACTTGTTTCTATTCTTTGCGGCGATACTATTCCTTATTTATAAGAGGAATTTGACCAAATGGATTACAGATTGCAAGTGGGTGCAATATATAGCACTAGCCTCAATCCCCGTGGTGTGGATTTGCTCTGAAGCCGGTTGGGTTGTAGCCGAAGTAGGTCGACAACCGTGGACGATTGAGGGACTTTTACCCACCAAAGCTGCAATAAGTGATATACCAACCACATCTGTCATCACCACATTCTTCGTATTCTTTGCAGTATTCTGCGGCTTGCTCATAGCAGAGATAAATATCTTGTTGAAATACATCTCTAAAAAAGCCGATGAAGACATTGACAATTCAACAACCATTTAAAACGATGAATTATGATAACATACGCATTTCTTCAAACATATTGGTGGTTTCTAATATCTGTTTTAGGAGCTATCTTAGTATTTTTACTATTCGTTCAAGGCGGTCAAACACTTTTGTTTTTTGAAAAAAACGAGATACGCCGAACCATGATGGTTAATGCCATTGGTCGTAAATGGGAACTAACATTCACAACATTAGTCGTATTCGGAGGTGCTTTTTTCGCATCTTTTCCATTATTCTATTCGACTAGTTTCGGTGGAGCTTATTGGTTGTGGATGCTCATTCTAATAGGATTCGTTTTACAAGCTGTAAGTTACGAATACCGCAAAAAGAAAGGTAATGTATACGGTACACGTGTATATGATGCGTTTCTTGCGTTCAACGGGACATTTGCAACTATATTATTAGGTGTAGCCGTGGCAATGTTCTTTTTCGGAGCTGATTTCACAGTGAACAAGACCAACCTATTGGACACCAACGCTCCAGTAATATCATCATGGGCATCTACTCATGGGCTTGAAGCGATATTAAACTGGAAAAACCTGCTATTAGGTTTCACTGTATTGTTCTTGGCTAGAACACAAGCCCTACTGTATTTCATCAACACTATCGACGACAATGTAACACGAGAAAAATCGGCAACTGCACTCATAGGCAATGGAGGTGTTTTCGTCGTACTATTTCTAGCGTTCCTTTTTGTATTGCTCACCAGCAACGGCTATCAGGCAACAACAGTGAACGGAATTGAAACATTCGAGTCTACACCTTATAAATATCTTTATAATTTCATCGATATGTGGTGGGTGTTGATTGCATTCACTATAGGAGTCGCTCTCGTTTTATTTGCTATAATACGCACAGCCTTCTCAAGAAAGACATACACCAATGGCATTTGGTTTAGTGGTGCGGGTACTATATTGGTCGTTCTTTCTCTTTTCTGGATTGCAGGCTACAACGGCACAGCATATTATCCATCGTCGATAGACCCAAACAGCTCGTTGAGCATACGCAACAGTTCTTCCAGTGAGTTTACGCTCACGGTAATGTCATGGGTTTCTCTCGCAATACCGTTTGTTGCAGCATATATCATATATGCTTGGTACTCACTTGGCAAAGAGCCTATTACGGCAAAAGAAATGGAAGAAACAACACATAAATACTGATTTATGGGAATTATTGCTTAACTTTGCCTAAGCTCGGGGCATAAGCATGAATGATTTATACTCATATTATCTTATGCCCAGTATGCAATTTATGCGTAATTTTAGTATATGGCAGATTTCTTCAAAACTATAAAAGACACTTCAGAGGGATTGTATAAAGAGAAAATGAGTAAATTTATCTCTTTTGCAATCCCTGTTTCTAGTTCCGACGAGGCTAAAGAAATTGTAAAGTCTTACCAAAAAAAATACTATGACGCCCGACACGTGTGCTGGGCATACATGATAGGAACTGAACGCAACGAGTTCTACAGCAATGACAACGGAGAGCCTTCGGGAACGGCAGGCAAACCTATTCTTGGTCAAATCAACTCTTTTGAACTTACCAATATTCTAATCATTGTGATTCGTTACTTCGGCGGCATAAAATTAGGAACATCAGGACTTATCGTAGCTTACAAAACAGCTGCGGCAGATGCTATAGAAAACGGTGAAATTATAGAATGCCACGAGCAAGCACGCCTGGCGTTCACGTTTCCATACCTGTCTATGAACGGAGTGATGAAACTCGTGAAAGAAACTGGAGTAAATATAGCAAGCCAAATATTTGACAATGACTGCAGTATGACCATCGAAACTAACGCCGATGATATTCCGCCTTTCAAAAACAGAATCAGCGACATTGACGGAGTTTCAATAATTGAAGACTAATTAAGTCGGCACAAATCCTACAACTTCCTTTTCACTACTGCTGGGTTACCAGCCACAATACAGTCGTCTGGCACGTCTTTTGTTACCACACTACCAGCTCCCACAATACAACGATTGCCAATTTTCACGCCTGGACATATTATAGCTCCGCCTCCAATCCAACAATCTTCACCGATGCTAATAGGATAGGCATATTCCTGCGGCTCTCTACGTTCCTTAAAATCTATCGGATGCTGGGGCGTATATATCTGTACATTAGGGCCTATAAGTGTATTATCTCCTATTGTTATATTCGCACCATCAAGAAAAGTACAGCAGTTATTAATAAAAACATTAGCACCCAAATGAATACCATGACCATGATCACAATAAAAAGGTGGTACTATAGTAGCTGAATCTGGTATCTCGGGTATCAAATCTATCAACATCATGCGATATTCAGATTCACTTCCGTCGCACTTATTCATTTTAGCTGTAATCGAATGTGCCCGCTTCATACTAGCGACCAACTCCGGGTCGCTGGTGTTAGCCAATTCGCAACTTCGCATTTCTTCAAATTCGGTTTTCATAAAATCTGTTTTATTTCTTCTAAGGAATCAACAACGACATCTGCATCAGGTACACTGCTCCTATCGAGCCCTTTAATATTGAATAACACCGTATTCCAACCGGCATTTTTTGCCCCTTGCACATCGGCATCATAATTATCTCCTATCATCACTGTAGTTTCCGCTTCTGTTCCCACCCGTTTAAGAGCATAGTCAAATATCCCACGCAATGGTTTCGTTATGCCGCAATCATCAGATAGCACTAAATGATGTATATATTTCTCTATTCCACCACTACGCAGTTTCCTTAGCTGAACCTCTTTGAAACCGTTACTCAATATATTAACATCATATTTCTCCGTAAGATACTTCAACAAATCCTCAGCCCCTGGAACTAGCAACGGTTGTCCTGACAGAAAGTATAAATACTCATCATTCACTTTACTAGCAAGCTCGGCTAAATCTTCCTTTACCCCTATTTGCTCTAACGTATAACGAAAACGCTCTGTCACCAGATAATCTTTCCCAATCTTTCCATAGTGATACAAATCCCACAGTTCTAAGTTTTTAGCCGCATAGATATCACGAAATTGCCCATAAACTGGACTCCACTTACCCAACTCATACACATCGTAAACGTGACGTAACGCAACCTTACTGTTTTCTGTAAACCACCACAAAGTATCGTCTAAGTCAACAAATACGGTTCTTATATTAGACCAATCTGCCATAATCTATTTTTATTATCTCGATGCAAAATTAATGATTTATCACAGTTTTTGCAATCAAGCCATAATAGGATTACATCACACCTTCTCGTAATAATCACAACCGACTATCTTTCGCAACAAAAAGTCTATAATATTGTTATCTATTTAGAAAATGTTTTGAATTTTCTTACAAATTCAAATATACTTTGTAAAACACTAAAAAATTTTAAATTATGCATTTCATCTATCGTTTTCTATTTCCAAGTAAGCCATCTGGCAAACGTTTCTCATTGTTTCTGTTTTCGCTACGTATCTTGTTTGGACTTTTATTAATGTCGCATGGTATTCAGAAGTGGGCTAGTTTCCAAATCATGAGTACTAGTTTTCCCGACCCGTTAGGAATCGGAAGCCAGTTGTCTTTAATGCTAGTTATTTTTGCTGAAATTTTCTGTTCCCTATTCTTTATAATTGGATTCCTTTACCGATTGGTTTTGATTCCTATGATAATCAATATGAGCGTAGCATTTTTCGCCATACACGGAGGCAGCATCTCGCATGGCGAACTGGCATTCGTTTATCTTGCCATATTCCTATTGTTATACATTACAGGTCCCGGACGTTTTTCTATTGACAGAATCGTCACCCGAAACCAATTCACCACCTACCCAGCCATGAACAGCCAAACGTGACAATTTAACGTTCCTTAAAATAGGCTTTTACCGCAATAAATTTCATTTTCTCACATTAACATTTAAAAAAGCGCTTCAAAATCAACAAAAAACCAGTTGAACACTAAAAAAATTGGGGTTATTCGGTTCATATTTCAAAAAATATTCCGA
>CAZSHA010000028.1:0-27571 GCA_964606575.1 uncultured Muribaculaceae bacterium
TTTTTCTTGTAGCCCTCTTTTGTCATGTAGCTTATAGCCATTATATATAAAATTTTAAAGATTAGTAAAAAATAAAAGAATCTCCACTTGCTTAAAGTTGAGACCCCTCAAATATCATGTCATATTTCACTGGCAAAGATAGGGAGTATTTTTGTAATGAACAAAGAAAAAAAGGTGAAAGTTTAAATCTAATGCTTAAAAATCTGTAAAAATGAGAACGTTAAGTTGTCTATTTATCAGCTGTTTATTTGTGCTTACGCATTAATTTGCGGAATTGGCTGGCACTTTGAATTACTGTAGCCGCAAGTATTATTATTGCTGCTGCGGTATGGTTGAATTGCATAGCCAGTAATGTTGCCGATGTTGAGAAAAGCGACCAAGCAATCCACTTGAAACAAGAGGCTTTTAGCCTAAGGTTGAACTTGCGGTAATATATATATGCTATGATTATGCCATAAAGCAAGTACCATAGAACGAAAGCAAATCCGAATCCGTTGATGCCCATTAAATTGTATGCTGGTATATACAGAAGCAAGAATATGATAGTGCTTGTGGTTTCGGTAATGAAAAAAATCTTTCCTTTTCCTTTGGCTAGAATCACGTATGCCATACTCCATGACACGGCACGGAATATCACGCCGATTATACCCACAGAGATGAACGTTTCGATAACAAAAAAATCGGGAGTATAAAGAATGTTTATAATAACCTTGCGGAATAGGATAAAAGCAGAAATGAACGGGGTAAGCACCATAAGAGCTATGTTTATTTCTTGCGACACGAACAAGTTAAACTTTAAGTTGCTATGTGCCACCTTTGACAAGCGGGGATAGTATTCAACGCATAAGGCAGTAAGTATTAATCCTGTGTATTTGGCTATTAGCGTATATCCGGCTTGATAATAGCCTACAATGTCGGTGCTTGATGTGTTGTTGAGGTACGAGATGAACGCATAGTTAGAAATTTGGGAGAATACGTCAGCTAAAGTGATGAATGCCCCCAATTTCAAGAAATCACGTCCAAGTTGCCATGTTTCTTTTATAGTGATAGGGCAGCTGTAATTGCCCACTTCCTTGTTGCGCAGCTTATAACTGAAAAACAAGACTGATAAAGAGTAGCAAAGAATACTAGGGATAATACTGTTTTCGCCTAAGAAATAGTAAAGCGGAATGGATAGGATAAGCCCTAGGATAGCTCCGTATAATGATGATTTTGCCAACTTTTTAAGTAATGAAGTGCCTTGCATTATGGAATGCTCGCAGTTGGTGAGAGCGTTGGCTAACAAGGCTACAGAAAGGATGATGAATCCCCAAATGTGGTAGCTGTCGCCAAAAGACATCCGGCTTAACGCTGGCGATGCCGCCGTAATGAGAAAAGCTCCTAATAAGCCTAATAAGAAAGACCAACGTCTGACAACGGTACACATCTTTTTAAGACGATCGGGGTCGTCGCCTGATGCCGCAATGGATATGTCACGAGGTGTGCTTGTTCGCATTCCGAGGTTGGAGATGTTGCTTATCATGTCGATAGCTGAGTTGAATATGGCAAACAACCCGATACCAGCAGGACCAATCCACAAAGCAATCAACTTGGTGCGTGCTATAGAGCATAGTATACTGAAGATCTGGATGCTTCCAAATACTCCCATTGCCTTTATGATTGTCTTTGATATGTTGGTGCTACTTTCTTCAGCCATTAGAACTTGATTCTATATGTGTTGTGAACAATCGCTCGTCCTCCCATGCCGGTCTTTTGCATAACCAGACCTTTATTCAGATATTGTCCATGATCTTCGTTTGAAATTCCAAAATCGAAGAATTTGCGGTGCTTGAACTCATTTTCAATAAGATGCTTGAAAAGGAAGGGTAAAACACCTTTATCACGTCCTTCGGCTGTGCTGGAAATGTATTGAGCATGAGCTACGCAAGGCGTATCATAAATGAGCGTGCCGCCTAATATACGGTTGTCGGCAGAAGCTATAAAAAGACGGATATCCTTAGGGAATCTGCTTTTTAGTAACGTTATTTCTTCGATGGAATGAACAGGATTGACACCATACTTCTCATTTAGTAACTGTGTGAGAATTTTCCAAAAAGGAGTGAAATCTTCCGTTTCTGTAATGGTGATTCCATTTTGTAAGGCAGTGTTTGCTGCTCTACGTGAGTTCTCGTTGAAACGTATAGCATTGTCAAGAGGTATAGTCGTTGAAACGTTTGTTTCAATCAGCGTGCCGTTACTGCGGAAAATGGCATAAAGGTCTTCTTCGGCAGGGTAACTATGGTATATATGCGGACTCGGTTTATAAATAAGCTCACTGATGCCGATTGAAGGTAAAAATGCTTTCATAGCATCAAAAATGTCAAGCATGTTGGTGACATCAAAATGCTTAATTGGAGTGAGCCAGCCACCAAACGTAAGCCCTTGATGGGAATAAAGTGTGTTGCCTTTGCGGTTTGCCGGCATTACGGCAATAATCTTACCTTTATTATAAGCTATGAGCGAGTAATCATGAAAACGGTCGCTATGATAGTCCATATATTCACGCTTGTGCATGAACGTGGCATTCTTGGAATTGTCGATGTGGCGATTCCAATTATCATGCATTTCGGGGGTATATAGCTTTAGTTCTATCATAGGATGTTATTTTACCCAAAGTTGCGGATTAAGTTTTGTCCTCTCTTTCCTCACTTCAAAGTGCAAGATGGTGCGATTATCGTCATCGGGGTCAGAGAAAATCTTACCGATTGGTTGGTTTGCTTTCACACTTTCTCCAGTCGATACGAAAATATCGCTAAGGTTCACATATATAGTAAGATAATTGCCGTGACGCACCATGACAATGGTGTTGAATCCGTCTTGACGGAACACTGCCGACACTTTGCCGTCGAATACGGCACGAGCTTGCGCCCCTTGTGGAGTTTCGATGTCGATACCGCCATTTTCAGTTTGCACATATTTTAGTTCAGGGTGCTGTTGCCGTCCGAAAGGTCTTACTATCTTATACTTACCACTGACGGGAAAAAGCAGTCTGCCTTTGTTGCTTTCAAAACTTCCCGATAATTTTCTTTCGACATCGCTCATGCTATAACCTGTGGTAGCTTTTTTAGCTGCCGCAATATTGGATTTGTCGGGAGAAGGTTTCGTGGTGGCTTGCTGTTTTTTTGAGTCAGTTGCCTCATCGCTCTTTTCTGCCGTTTCCTTTCCGCTAGAAGTTTTTTGCTTCTCTTTCTTTGCATTCTCGGCTTTGCGTCGTTCCTCGGCAAGGCGTTTTTCTTCCTCTTGTTTAGCTCTTAAAGCGGCTTTACGTTCCTCTTCGGCTATAAGTCGGTTTAGGGCTTCATCTAGTTGTTTTGCCTTACGTTGTTTTTCGGCAAGTACTTTCTGAAGAGCCTTACCCTCTTTTTTTAACGAACTTATCACGTTGGATTGTTGTTTACGTTTTTTTACTAATGCAAGACGTTCGTTATTCTGCTTTGCGAGCGATTTAGAGCGTTGCTTATAGTAGGCATTCACCTTGTCGTGCAATACTTGCATACGTGTTTGGACCTTGTGAATCTCTTTTACCTGGTTCTCTCTCCAAGTAGAGAATTGCCTCAAATATCTCATACGCCTATATGCCTGATTGAACGAGCTAGACGAGAATATGAACAACATACGGTCGAACGATGATGAGCGAGCGTGCATACGGCTAACAGCCTTGGCATAATTCTCTTGTAGTTTCGTTATCTCTTTTTCAGAGGCTTTTATTGAGTCACGCAGTAATAACATTTTCTTATTGATATCGGCAAGCTCGTTGGATAGCTCGTTGATGGTTTTCTGTTGTGATTTTATCTCAGCTTCAATAAGATTTAGCTGGTTGAGCGAGCGTTTTGTCTTTTTTGTGTTGTCTTGTATCTTTTTGTTGGTTTCACTTATCTCCTTTTGTGTGGTCTGTTGCTGGCTTTTGATACTTTTGGCTGTGTTCTTCTGTGCCGTTCCCTCAAAAGCTGAGAGCAGCATGACGAATAGGACGATTATGTGAATTGTGCGTTGCATTTCTGTACGGGTTTCGTATTATATCGATTTCAATATTGATAAAAATTCTGACACCGAAACTTTTTTGTAAGATTTACCGATATTTATATATTCGTCAAAATTACCGTTCCATGTCGATTTTGATTGGTTCATATACATGCCTAGTGAGAAACTTTTTCCATTCATCTCAATGTCGGCTTTTATATTAGAAGCCTCTCTGCCTACTACAGTCGTCGCATAGTCGCTATATATTACAGAATATTTTTTTGCTGATGCGGGTGGATATACGTCAAGCGATTCTAATTGTAAATTCTCATTTAGCGTGAATTGGTAAGATAGGTTTCCTGATTTTTTGCGTGGAGAAACTATGTAGCCGTTTCCTGAAGGGTGCTCGGTGATAGAAAAATTGTTGGAATTGTTATTTGAGAGCGTTCCGTCGTTTAGGGAGAATACTCT
Source organism: uncultured Muribaculaceae bacterium (assembly GCA_964606575.1). Classification (GTDB taxonomy): domain Bacteria; phylum Bacteroidota; class Bacteroidia; order Bacteroidales; family Muribaculaceae; genus RGIG4576. The sequence continues at coordinate 4,471 of CAZSHA010000028.1, forward strand.
AGACAAGAATATATCTTGAATAGTGCTAATATCCATAGGCAGAATGTGTGAGAAGCGTTTAAGGTCGATCGACGTGTATACTTTGTTGAGCTTGTTGACTACTACGATAGAATCATTGTCGATATATACTTTAGCAACTTCCAATCCTAAAACTGGTCGAATGGAAATGGTTACACTCTTGTCACGCACCATGCGTAGTTGCATAGATGTGGAGAAAGAGAAACTTCCTGATATTGATATTTTACCAGACGTTGAGAATTTATCCCACTCTTGATAGGACATAGCAAGTTCTTTCAAGGCTTTACTTGAACTTGTTATCGTTTCTTCCTTTGTGCTGTCGGTAGCACTTTTGGATGATTTACATCCAGTAAGGCAACCTAACATGATTGCAAGGAATGAAAATATTAAGATGCTATATTTCTTCATGTTTCAATTTCGTTTATTTGTGGAAATAAGTTTTATGCTTCACCTTGCGTTGAAGTATTTCCGAATCGGGGTTCAGTTTATATGCTTTTTCCCAATACGGCACGGCTTCGTCGTGTTTCCCGTTCATGAAAAGAATATCGCCGTAATGCTCAAGCAATTCGTGGCTTTCTTCTCCATTTGAGTTGTCGATGGCGGCTTTTATATAGGTGAGAGCAAGGCTGTATTCTCCTTTTTTGAAGAATATCCAAGCGTAAGTATCAAGATAGGTAGGATTCTCTGGCTCATATTTCACGGTCTTGGCACTTAGGCTTTCCGCTTTGTCTAAGTCGATACCCGATTCTGCCAAGAAATATGCGTAATTGTTCATTGCCATAATGTTACCCGGATTCAAGTCGATAGCTTTTTCGTATTGTTTGAATGCTTTGAGTGTATCGCCTTGAATGAAGTAAACATCCCCAATGCCAGTGACTAATGCAGATTGTAACTCATAGTCGGTTGAGTCAGTTTTAGATAGAGCCAGCTCGTAGGTGCTTATAGCTTTATCGTATTGTTTAATTTGGGAATAGGCTGGGGCAATGTATTGGTACAAATTATTGTCTTCGTCATATTCTTGTGCTTTGTCTGCCGCTTTTAATGCCGACTCATATTCTTCATCCATGAGGTAGACAAACATAAGCCTTCTCCAATTGCTTGCGTTTGCTGGCTCAAGGTCTAGAACATAACATAATTGTTCGGCAGCGCCAGTGTAGTCCTTTATAGTGACAAGGTACTGGCTGTAAAGGTCGTGAATGGTAGGTTCGTGCGGATGTTGTTCTATAAGCACATTGAATAGGTTGTCGATGCGTTCGTTGGATTGTATGGTATCTCTTAACTCTTGCCGAATGTAGTCAGTAAGAACGTTAATTTTCTGCTCGACAAGAATATTCTTATTTATAAGGGCATTATAAATCTGCTTATCGTAATTGGCAGAGTCGCCTAATAGCTTATAATAATCAGCTTTGTATAAATAGGAATATCCGTTGTTTGGATCTAGTTCCAGTGCTTTGTCGAAGTAGGTAATAGCACTATCATTTTTTGCGAATTGTAAGTATAAATTGCCTAATAGCAGGTTAAAGTCTACGTTGGTTGGAACGGAATCCACCAATCGTCTAGCTTCTTTAATGGCTCCTATGGTATCGTTGGTAGCAAGGTGAAAATTCACTTTCCTTAATGTAATAGGAATAGTCATACCTTCATTAATCTCGATAGAGTCATATAATGCTATAGCACTATTGAAATCTCGATTGTTGGCATAGGCATCTGCGAGTTGGTATTTTATTTCTAGCTTTTGAGGGTATATTTTTGTAATCGATTTCCATACGTTCAAAGCTTCGGCTGTGTTGCCTACTTTCCCGCTTATATTTGCATAAAGGATGTTTTCGAAATAATCATCGGGTTTTGCATCAATATGCTTTTTCATGAGTGACAATCCGCTGGCTACATTTTCTTTAGAATTGTTGCTCATTAACAGCATACTATAGCCTAAATTGTAGGCTATCACCGTATTTGTGGTGTCTAAACTATAAGCATAACGCAATAACTCATGATGTGCGTCATATTCGCCCAATGCTTTTTTACGTTGCGCCTCCATGAAAATGTATTCCGCTTTACTCTTTTGTGACTTGCTAGGATAGGTGGCGTTATCCTTAGCGACCGAAGAAAGCGATACGGTGAAAAATAATAATGGTAATATGTAACGAAAAATCGTACTCACTTTTAATTCAACAGATTTTTATTTAACTCCTGTGTGCCCGAATCCGCCTGTGCCACGCTCAGTGTCGCTCAGTTCTTCTACTTCTATCCACTCGACTTGCGAGTAGCTGGTAATCACCATTTGGCAGATGCGTTCTCCGTTATTAATAACGAATGGCTCATTTGAAAGGTTGATTAATATAATGCCAATTTCACCTCGATAGTCAGCATCAATGGTCCCAGGCGTATTTAGGACTGTTATACCCTTTTTCAACGCAAGTCCGCTACGTGGACGGATTTCGCATTGGTAGCCGTGTGGCAACTCTATACGTAGTCCAGTAGGAACTAAGACACGCTCTAGCGGTTTTAATGTGATTGGCTCGTTAACGAATGCCCTAACGTCCATCCCTGCACTTTCGCTAGTGCTATATGACGGGGTGGGGTTGTTGGAGCTATTTATAATTTTAACTTTGATAGAATCCATGTTGTCCTTATTGTCGAATGATATAACCTTATTAAATATGCGAAGTTAGTTAAAACACATGATTTTTCATAGATATTTCTCTTAAAAAAGCCCAAAGCGTTAAAACTAGGATGATGTAATGCACTATGATAGTATATAAACTAGGGTTTGTCTGGTGGAGTATCGTAATTTTTTGTAATTTAGTGCGGCTATTATAATGTATGTTATGAAGAAAAATGAGAATAAGATGAATTGGGACAGCCTGATTTGTGATAAGAGATTGGGTTTGGAACATTATTCAGATAATAATAACGGTGGAATAAGGAGCGATTTCCAGCGTGATTATGATAGATTGGTGTTCTCTTCACCTTTTCGCCGATTGCAGAATAAGACACAGGTCTTTCCGTTGCCAGGCAGTATATTTGTACATAATCGTTTGACTCATAGTTTGGAGGTGTCAAGTGTAGGAAAATCGCTTGCTAGGGAGGTGTCCATAAGACTTAAAGAGAAATATAAGGATGAACTATGGGTTGCAAAATTGGATGACATTGGCGAGATTGTCAGTGCGGCTTGCTTAGCGCATGATTTGGGTAATCCACCTTTCGGTCATTCGGGGGAAAAGGCAATAAGCTCCTTTTTCTCGGAAGGTGAGGGAATGGCTTTAAAACAGCAGTTTACTAGCGACCAATGGGGTGATTTCATACATTTTGAGGGTAATGCTAATTCGTTTCGCCAATTAGTGCATCAATTTGCAGGTCGCCGTCCTGGCGGTTTTGCTATGACTTATTCAATGCTTGCTTCAATAGTGAAGTATCCGTATTCTTCGGCTCATGTGAACGAAAAAGGTAAATTCGGATTCTTCACGTCAGAAAAAGAAATTTTTGCGAAGATAGCATCTGAGTTAGGTGTTTTGAAGCGTGGTGAAGACCAGTATGTGCGTCATCCATTAGTTTATTTGGTTGAGGCTGCCGATGATATATGCTATCAGGTGATGGACTTGGAGGATGCTCATAAATTGAAGATTGTGAGTACTCGTGATGTTATAGAGTTGATGCTGGGATTTTTCACAGATGAGCGAAAACTGAAAATGCAAGAAGTTATGGCTAACGTTGCCGATAAGAATGAGAAAGTCGGGTATTTACGTTCATGCATTATTGGTGCGCTTGTTCATGAATGTGCCGAGGCTTTTGTTTCGCATGAGGAAGAAATCTTGCGTGGGGAGTTTGCTGGATGTCTAATAGATCACATCAGCCCTCTTACGCAAGATGCTTACAAAGCGTGCTCTGCACTTGCTTATGATAAGATATATCGTGCAGCATCGGTTGTGGAAATAGATCTTGCTGGTAATCAGATTATAGCATTCTTGATGAAGAAGTTGATAGATGCTGTGTGTTATCCAGAGAAAAACTATTCGCAATTGTTGTTGAGCAAAGTGCCTCAACAATATGAAGTAAATGCTCCTACACTTTTTGGGAAAATTCAGGCTGTGCTTGATCACATGAGTGCGATGACCGATGTCTATGCGCTAGATTTATATCGTAAGCTTAACGGAATGTCGTTGCCTGCTGTGTGATATTGGATTTCATTGCTTTGAATCAGTGAAAATAGTGTAAGCAGAAAATCTTATTGTAGAAAAAGTTAGCGGGTGTACTTGTTTTTAGTACACCCGCTAATTATTGGATGAAAGAGCATGAAGATTAGATTATTTCTTCATGTCCTTGGTCGTCGCGGTGGTTGTCGCGATTGTTGCGGTGCTCAAATCGTTGACCTGTGAATTCACGACGAGGACCACGGTCACGGTTGTCACGACGAGAGCCATTATTGTCGCGGCGTGGACCACGTTCGCGGTTGTCACGATTATCACGGTTGTTGTCACGGCGAGGCATGCGTGGAGCACGCTCAGCACGTTCTTCGTAACCTTCTGGTTTTTCTTTCAACGATTTCATAGATAAGCGGAACTTGCCAGTCTTCTTGTCGATTTCGATAAGTTTGACTTCCACAGTATCGCCTTCGTTGATTCCGCTAGCTTCCATGTTGTCTAGGCGTTCCCAACTTATTTCTGAAATGTGAAGCAAACCTTCTTTTCCTGGCATAAACTCAACGAATGCACCAAATTCAAGGATGCTCTTAACTGTACCAGTATAAACTTCGCCTTCTTCAGGCACTGCAATGATTGCGTTGATTTTCTCAATAGCCGCTTCAATGCTGTCTTTGCTTGTTGCTGCAATTTCAACAATTCCCTTTCCGTCTATTTCGTCTATAGTGATGATAGCTCCAGTTTCTTCTTGGATTCCTTGAATAGTTTCACCGCCCTTACCAATAATAGCTCCGATAAAGTCTTTGTCAACTGTGATAGTTTCAATGCGTGGAACGTGAGGCTTATAATCTTCACGTGGAGCTGGGATAGTTTGGTTGATGATATTTAGAATGTGCAATCTGCCTTCACGAGCTTGCTCAAGAGCTTGTGCAAGAATTTCATAAGACAAACCATCGCACTTAATATCCATTTGTGTTGCAGTGATACCGTTCTCAGTACCAGTAACTTTGAAGTCCATATCTCCTAGATGGTCTTCATCACCAAGAATGTCAGATAGTACAGCATGCTTTACGTTGCCCTTATCGGTTATAAGTCCCATAGCTATACCAGCTACTGGTTTCTTCATCTTAACACCGGCGTCAAGCAATGCAAGGCATCCAGCACATACGGTTGCCATTGATGAAGAACCGTTAGATTCAAGAATATCAGAAACTATACGGCATGTATAAGGGAACTCCTCAGGTAACATGCTTTTAAGCGCGCGCCATGCTAAATGACCGTGGCCTATCTCACGACGACCTACTCCACGTTGTGCTTTAGCCTCGCCTGTTGAGAATGGAGGGAAGTTGTAGTGTAGAAGGAAGCGCTCTGTGCTGTGGTTAAGTACATCATCAACCAGTTTTTCATCTAGTTTTGTACCTAGGGTCACGGTTGCCAATGATTGCGTTTCACCACGAGTGAATACGGCTGAGCCGTGAGGACCTGGGATATAATCGGTTTCGCACCAAATTGGGCGAATTTCGTTAGTCTTACGTCCGTCAAGGCGAATACCTTCGTCAAGGATACAACGGCGTACAGCCTCTTTTTCTACATCGTGATAGTAACGCTTTATAAGCGGAGTTTTCTCTTCTCTTTCTTCCTCTGGAATTGCTTCGATGAACTCATCGCAGATAGCAGCAAAAGAGTCGTTACGCCAATGCTTGTCGGTGCTACCAGCTTGTGCTATTTTGTAAGCCTTGTCGTAGCAAGTATCCCAAACCTGTTTGCGTAATTCCTCGTCATTGATTTCGTGGCAATATTCACGCTTAGTGGTAGCTCCAGCTGCTTCGGCAAATTCCATAACAGCTTTACATTGAGCCTTAATAGCCTCGTGAGCAGTCTTCAACGCTTCCAATAAGTCGCTTTCAGATACTTCGTTCATCTCGCCTTCCACCATCATGATATTTTCGTAAGTAGCACCTACCATCAAATCCATGTCAGCTTTTTCTAGTTCTTTGAAAGTGGGGTTAATGACAAATTTACCGTCAATGCGAGCAACGCGAACCTCAGAAATAGGTCCGTTGAAAGGTATATCAGATACTGCGATAGCCGCTGACGCTGCAAGACCTGCAAGGGCATCCGGCATATCTTCTCCGTCGCTGGAGAATAGGATAATGTTCACGAATGTATCGGCATGATAATTTTCCGGGAACAATGGGCGCAACACGCGGTCAACAAGGCGTGCTGTCAAGATTTCATAGTCGCTTGCACGACCTTCACGTTTGGTGAATCCACCCGGGAAACGACCAAATGCTGAAAATTTTTCTTTGTATTCAACTTGAAGAGGCATAAAATCAACCCCTTCTCCGGCTTCCTTAGCCGAAACTACTGTCGCAAGAAGCATTGTATTGTTCATGCGCAGTTCAACCGCTCCATCGGCTTGCTTTGCAAGCTTTCCTGTTTCAAGGGTGATCACACGTCCGTCACCCAATTCGATGGTTTTTTTGATAGGTGTTAACATAAATTATTTCTTACATGTAAAAATTCTTGCAAAGATACGCTTTTTTCTCGATATAACACTCTAATTTATATCAAATTGTGGAATGATAGTGTGAAAATCACCAAAAAAACGTACTATAGCAGAGCGTTTTGCGGTGACATGCAAAAGAGGACTAAGAATTTGAATTCGACAGATGTTTAAAACTTTTTTCTAAAAACAGAAAGCGAGAATAAAACATTTGATTTATTCTCGCTTTCATTTATGTGTTGTTTTTTACTTCAAACCTCTGTTACGAAGTAACGCATCAGGATTAGGCTCTTGACTACGGAACTTCTTGTAAAGAGTCATTGGATCGTCGCTTCCGCCCATTTCTAATATGTTGGTGCGGAACGCATCAGCAGTAGCCTTGTCGAAAATTCCCTTTTCCTTAAATAGATCAAATCCGTCGGCATCAAGTACTTCAGCCCATAGGTAAGTGTAATAACCAGCTGCATAGCCATCGCTTCCGAAAATATGTTTGAAGTATGTGCTACGGTAGCGGAATGTCAATTCTTCTGGTAGGTTTAGCTTTTTAGCGACAGCTGCTTCAAACTCTTTTACATTGACGTCTTTACCGTCGTTTAGCTTGTGCCATTCAATATCAAGAAGCGCGGCTCCAGCAAGTTCTGTAGTTGCGAAACCTTGATTGAATTTAGAAGATGCGATTAGTTTTTCTACTAGTTCTGCAGGGATGGTTTCGCCAGTCTTGTAATGCTTAGCGTATACAGCAAGGACTTCTGGCTCAAATGCCCAGTGTTCTGTGATTTGAGAAGGAAGTTCAACCAAATCACGGTCAACGTTAGTTCCTGCTTGACCACGATAGGCGGCACGAGTCAACATGCCGTGTAGACCATGTCCAAATTCGTGGAATGTGGTTTCTACTTCGTCAAGAGTAAGTAGCGCAGGAACATCTCCAGAAGGGCGAGTAAAGTTGCCTACGTTGTAAACGACAGGACGTTCGTATACGCTATCATAGTTGCAAGAGCCTTTAAACTCGCTCATCCATGCGCCTTGGCGTTTAGTGCTACGAGGGAAGTAGTCGGTCATGAATACGGCAAGGTGCTTGTCTTCAGCATCCTTCACTTCATAAACGGTTACTTCTGGATTGTATTTAGGCGCGTTTTTCAACTCGGTGAAGGTCACACCGTATAATTTATTGGCAACATAAAAAATGCCGTCAACAACATTTTCTAGCTTGAAATAAGGGCGGGTTTGCTCCTCGCTGATGTTGAATTTCTGGGCTTTTACTTTTTCAGCATAGTAGTAATAATCCCAAGGAGAGATTTTGAAATCTTTACCTTCTGCTTTTACGTATGCTTGCATGTCAGCCACTTCTTCTTTTACTTTTTCAAGAGCTGGTGTCCATATCTTGTAAAGCAAGTCTTCGGCATTTTTTGTGGTCTTAGCCATTACGTTGTCGATAGCGTAGTCAGCAAAACAATCGAAACCAAGAAGTTGAGCCTTCTTTGTGCGAAGCTTGATAATATTGTTTATGTTTGCGTCGTTGTTGTATTCGTTATCATTGCTGGCAAGAGAAGTGTAGCCTTTCCACATTTTTTCACGAAGGTCACGGTTGTCGGCATAGGTAAGTACTGCAAGGCGACTAGGTGCATGCAGAGTGAATACCCATTTACCTTCTTTTCCACGGTTCTTAGCCTCTTCGGCTGCAGTAGCTATAGCACCTTCAGATAGTCCGCTCAAATCTTCTTTCTTGTCAACCACAAGTTCCCAAGCGTTAGTTTCTTTCAATACATTGGTGTTGAAAGCTAGGAATGTGTTGGAAAGTTCTTGGTTTATAGCTTTTAGAGAATCTTTTTTAGCTGCATCAAGAAGAGCGCCAGAACGCACGAAACTCTTGTAGTATTTTTCAAGAAGTCGTGTTTGAGCTGTATTCAAATTGAATTTTTCTTTGTTGTCGTACACCTCTTTAATGCGGTTGAAAAGAGCTTCGTTCATACCGATGTTGTCGTAGTGTGCTGTCAAAAGAGGCATAGCTTCTTCGCTTATTTTCTCCATTTCAGGGGTGTTGTCGCTTTCGCTTAAAGCATAGTAGACGTATGCTACTTTGTTAAGGAGTTGCCCGCTATTGTCGTAAGCTAAGATAGTGTTTTGAAAGTCGGGTAAAGCACGGTTCTTGATGATAACATCAATTTCTTGGTTTTGAGCTTCGATACCAGCTTTAATGGCTGGAATATAATGCTCGTACTGGATTTTGTCGAATGGCGGAATCTCAAACTCGGTAGTGTATTCCGCTAAAAATGGGTTTTCTGTTTCCATTTTTTGTCCGTTGCATGCCGAAAGGGTTACGGCAACTGCTGTTGAAATAGTTAATAATGTCTTGTTCATTTCATATAAAGTTTCGTGTATTAATAATAATCATTTTTAGAGCGTTATTGCTGACTTGATGGATTATTCCATTTGAATGTCGTCAATAGCGGATAGTGGTCGGATGATTTTAAATTGCCTCTCTCTATGTTTATAGCTTTGAAGTCGCCATTGTATAATATGTGGTCGATCTTAAAATAGAAACGGTCGGTGTGGAATGTTATTGTGGGACCAAAGGCACAATCCACGTAAGCGTCATTCATGTTGTCACCCCTTATGGTGAGATACGAATATGATGACGGCGTGTCGTTGAAATCTCCGCACACGATAACGTTCTTTCCTTGTAGTCTGTCAAGATATAATCTTATATCTTCTGCTTGTGAGGCTCGTTTTTTGAATGCTTTTGACAACTTGGTGAGCAAGGTCGTTTTTACATTTTGAGCGGTGTTCTTATTCATGTTGTCTACCGATTTGGATATATCGGTTATTGAGCGGTATAATGCTTTGTCGCTCTCTTTGAATTTTAAAGATTCGAGATGCACGTTTATAATATATAGAGTCTTGCCATTGAAATCAATTTTGTAAGCTATGGATTTTTGGGGCTCATTGGTTGTGATGTTGGCATTGTCTATTGTATAGGGGTATTTAGACAAAATAACCAAATCTCGTAGCTTGCGTTCACGATAAGGGTATTTTTCTTGAACCTTAGGCATAAGGGATTTTATCTTTTTCAGATCATCCATCTTGGCTTTAGCTGATGCTTCTTGTAATATTACGAAATCGGCATCACGCTCCAAAATGTATTTTAATGTCCTATTATCACCGCTCTGGTTGATTGAGTCAAGGTCGCTGAAATTCATCACGTTGTAATTTAGTACCTTGAAAGTTTCATCAGTTTCAAGCACTTCTTCATCTTCTATATTAATAGGTGATAAAATGAGTATGGGTGGGGTACATGCCAGCAAGAAAATAATAACAATTATGGCGATTCCGAATCGCTTGAAAATGAGCCAAATGAAAAGGCTTGCTAAATTGATTATGAGCATTATAGGGAATATCAACCCAATGATTGCCAATTTAGAACTATCTTTAGGGTCAATGTAACCACAATAAGCTGATGCGACAAGAAATATGCCGAAAAAGCATGAAATAAGAATACCCGTATTCTTGATAATTGATAGTAATTTCTTGCCTATACATGTGATAATGTTGCTCATTGCCTCTTACTGCTTACTTGGAATAACCGTTTTTTTTCATCATTGGTGAGTGATGCATATCCCGATTTCTTTATCTTGTCAAGAATCATGTCAAGTGTTTGTTCGTCTTCTTTACTCATATTGTTGGAATACGCAGAGGTTTGTTTGTGAGAATCCCTCTTGTGTTGAGATGTACCAAATTTAGATTTAGATTGAATATGCGTAATCTTCCAACATGAATTAACAACAAAGTCGATAACCCAGTTTACGGGTGCTGTAATATCAACACCACGTGTCAGCATGATTGTAAATAAAGCCCCGGTTAAAGCTCCGCCTATGTGTGCTATGTGGCCTCCCATGTTATCTCCGTTTATACTTAGTAAGTCGATTGCTATATAGAAGATTGCAATCCACTTGAGCGATACTGGTCCGAAAAATAGCAAGTTCAGTTTATAGTTAGGAGTTTTTATTGCTACCGCTATAATTATTGCCATAATTGAGGCTGATGCCCCAATCAACCATCCTATTGTACCATAAAATACTGGCAAAAGGTTAAATGCGACCATGTATAAAATAGCACCGCCAACACCACCAGTTATATATAGTCCGCAGAAGTGCCGTGTTGAGAAAAACTCTGTGAAAATAGTGCCGAACCAATATAATACCAATAAGTTGAAAAGGGTGTGCATCACTTCATAATGTGAGAACATATATGTTATTATTGTCCAAGGTCTTTTTGCCAGCATGTCAAATGCTGACGGTAATTCAACGTATGACAATAACGACATCGCCTCGATACCCGCAAAGTTGAAAATTATTCCAATAATGCGTAATATGAGGAATATGGCGATATTGATGTAGATAAATTTCAACAATATCGAAGCCGTCTTGAAACGGTATTTTAGATTAGAAATAATTTCCGCCACCTAAGTTTCCTTTCTTTTTCCAGATGAGTATTAATATAAATCCGAATAACATACCGCCTAAATGGGCAAAATGGGCTACAGAACTCATTGTTCCTGATATGCCGAAGAAAAATTCTATGGCTCCATAACCTATTACCATCCATTTAGCCTTAATTGGTATAGGTATAAACATAATGTATAAAGGCAGGTTTGGAAATAACATTCCGAATGCTAATAAGATTCCAAAAATAGAACCTGAAGCGCCTATGGTTATCAATGCGTTAAGTGCAGGAATTTTTTCACCGCTGGCAATAGCCATTTCTATGGCTTGGCGGGCTTCTTCCATTGTCCATCCAGCAGCATTAGCAAAAAATGGTGTGAATATATCTTTCCATGTGAATTGCCATACCAGTTCTTGAACCAGTGCCGCTCCTAAACCGCATGATACATAATAGAATAGGAAGCGTTTGCTGCCTATTGTGCGTTCGAGCAGAGGACCGAACATTAGCAATGAGAACATGTTGAAAAATAGGTGTGAGAACCCATTCTCGCTATGTAAGAACATATAGGTGATAAGTTGTGCCAAATTAAAATCGCTGGCTTCCCAGAAATGAAGCCCTAGCATATTGGTCAAGTTGATTCCTAATTTGGGCAGTATTATCTGCGCAAGCCACATAAGAATATTTATGATAAGAAGATTCTTAGTGACCGTAGGTAGCGTGCTGAATATAGAACCGCGTGATCTAAACATGTCGTTGTAAAAAATAAAAAACTTATAATACTATATAGATGATAACATCTTTAATGACAAAAATATGTGCAAATTTAATCAAAAACTGACTTTAAACATCGAAAATGCTGGCTATATGTGTTGTTTTGAGTTAAATACAACATTTTTTTATAAATATTTTTTGTTTTAAACTTGGAATGGTCTATATTTGTGCCGATAATACCATAAGTAAATTATATAAATAAGTCAAGAATTATGAACAAGACAGAATTGGTTAATGCTATTGCTGAAAAAGCTCAATTAACAAAAGTACAAGCTAAGGCGGCTTTGGAGGCTTCTTTGGAAGCTATTGCTGGTGAACTAGCAAAGGGTGAAAAAGTTGCTTTGATAGGATTTGGTACTTATAGCGTAGTAGAAAAAGGCGAACGTACTGGAATCAACCCTGCAACAAAGGCGAAGATTGTTATCCCAGCTAAGAAGGTTATCAAATTTAAGGCTGGTGCTGAATTGGCTGAAAAGGTTAAATGATAGCATTGCAGAGAAATGAAAACGGGGCATCTTGTCGAAAATGGATAAGATGTCCGTTTTTTTAGACGTCAATAATTGCATTATATAAAAATACTTATTATGAAAAAAGTTAAAATATACGTTCTAGCGTTGTTGGCTGTGATGTTGACGGCTTGTGGCGGGAATGAGTTTAAGGTGTCTGGAAAGATTGACGGAGCAGGAGTGGACACGAAGATGGTAATGGAAGTGTCGGATAATGGATTGTGGCTTATCGTAGACTCTGTGAAATTATCAAAAAACGGTGAATTCTCCGTAAATCAAGCTGCTCCACGTCATGCCGATGTATATAGATTAAGGTGTGGTGAGAAATCAATATATTTCCCTATAGATAGTATTGATAACGTAAGGATAGATTCAAAGTTGGATGCTTTTGCTACAGATTATACATTGAGCGGTAGTGATATAGCTGTTGATATGATGAATATTGATAAGAAAGCTATGCAGATGCATAATGCTAACCAAGAATCTATAAATGAGTGGAAAAAGGAACTTGCAAATAAAATTCTTGTTGACCCAAGCGGTATTGTGGCTTATTACATCATAAATAAATATGTGGATGACAAACCGTTGTTCAATCCAGAAAATAAGGAGGACATGAGAATCATAGGTGCTGTGGCTAATGCTTATAATACTTATAAACCTAATGATCCTAGAACGGAATATATGGTGAGTATGGTTGTAAACAACCAGCGAAAAAATGCGGTAGCTGTTGTGTCTGATACTATCGTAGTTGATGAGATTCCAATTCTGGACATACAATTGCAAGACGAGAACGGTAAATTGCAACCGTTGAAAGATGTTGCGGCACAAGATAAAGTAGTTGTACTTAATTTTACTGTATATAGTGATGAATTGTCGCCAGCGTTTAATAAAGAACTAGCAGATCAATATAAAAAATATGAGGCAAAAGGATTGGAAATATATCAAATAGCATACGACACCGATGAATTCCAGTGGAGGCAAGCTGCTAAAAACTTACCTTGGATAACCGTTTATGACGGTAAAGGTATATATTCAGAAAATTTAGCCAGATATAATGTGTCAGGTTTCCCTACAACGTTTGTGATAAACCGCAAGGGTGAGATTGTAGAACGTGTGGTAGATGTTACAACACTATCTTCGGCGATAGCTAGATATTTATAACAATTGATATAATGTTCTTGTAAAAAGCTCCTCATGAAATGATTGAGGAGCTTTTTTTATGGATTAATGTCGGTTTTGTAGATAATATCGTATTCCTTTTATTAAATATCTAAGGTTGGTGAAAAATCCCAATTTGTTGTGTGGATTAAGGCGTTTTGCTTTTAAAAGGAGTCTTGGAATCCATGAAAAAGGGAATGCTATGTAGATATAAGCCCCTTCTGCCATTATTACACCGTGGTTGCTTGAGCGGGTGGTTGAGGTTGTTGGGTGGTCATGCTCTACAATTACGATAGGAAAGTATTGGCACGAAAGACCTTGTTTTACGGCATCAATTATGAAAATGTTTTCTTCGCCTGATTGAAGGACAGGAGCACCTAACCCGAACAACTCGTTAAACCGCAATTTCCCTTGTACGGATGTGCGGCGGAATGCAATCTCAACCGATGATGTGAAGTATCTTTTTTGTTTTGTTTTTAAATTAAACACAAAGTCTGGATATACTTTGTTATCTAGTTCCGGTGTCATTTTGAATGTCGCTAAATCAACTTGAGGATTGCTTGTGAATGTTTCTAAGATTTTATGAAAATATTCAGGTTTATAATTGCAGTCGTCATCGGCAATAAGACATATGTCACCAGTCGCATGCATAATGGCATTATTGCGGTTGCGGCTTAATCCTCGACCAGAAAGGTGAATGATTTTGATGTCTTTCCTCTGTAACTTGTTTGGTGCTTGACTTATTTGGTCTGCTTGTTGTGAATGTTGCCATGAAATTAAGTAGCTCACATTGTCTATGGGAGCTAGAATAAGATTTGGTACGTTGCTTATACCGTTGTCTATAGTGCAAATTAGAATTTCAAGTGTCATTTTGTAATGAATTTATTCCAAAAATCAATATGGCGTTGTGCCACGATATGGCTATCGTTATGTCGCTCTACGAACTCTCGACTCATTCGAGATAATTGAGGTAATTCATGTTTGTTCAGTATAATCCATTCAAGTTTTTTATAGATGTCGTTTTCGATGAGCGGTGATACATTAATTATAGGTTTGCATTCACACTCGTTTATGAAATCGTAATATTCGGGTTCTGCACCTGAAACCGCCACGATACCTTGTGCCATTGCTATAAGGGCATTGGTGGCAGGTGTGTAAGAATAGAGTTGGTCGAGAATCACATGCGAATCTCTCATTGTTTCTACGTATTCTTTAAATGGTACATTTTGTACCATTTTTATTTCACACTTGTCAGGATAGCGTGCTTTTAAGTTTTTCAAAGCTTCAAGCATACGGTCAGTTCCTTTCAGTATGTTTTTTGCTTCTTGAATGCCGATGAAGAATTTTACCTTTTTAGGTTCTTCAGCTATATGCTTAGGTCTTATATTCCTGATGTCGATAGGAATTCCGGCATAACATAATTTATCGGGAGTCTTGTTCTCGTAAGCTTTATAATATTCATAAAGACAAGCTATGATGCCGTCAACTTGTTGTATGAATCTCTCTTGATACTTTGTTACGCTTGATAGATGCCAATGGTTATGTGCTTCCCATTCGTTGGACTGAACGTAAAGAGATGGCTTATCTCCAATCATGAAGTCGGAATAGCGGAATGTGATACCGTTATGGCATGTTATGAAATATTCGTAATCGGTACATGAGGCAGAATAAAATACATGTTTGTTGTTGCGTTTTAAATACTCCAATATTCGTGCCAATTTGGGTGGCTTAAGAAAAAAGAAATGAGGACTTATTATTTGCACAATATCAAATCCACGCATCCATTTCAGTGCTTTCGTGATGTCGTAAAGGTATTTTATGGTACCGGATATTCCGTTTTCTCTATTGATGTATATATCTTTATCGGTGTGTTGCCATGTTGAACCACTTGATACGACAACACAAGAGTGTCCCATATCTGTTAATGCATGGGAGAGTGTGTTGTGTAAATTGCTTGCATCACCTAAAAAAAGTATTCTCATGTTTTAAAAACGTTCTAGCAATTGCGAAATTACAAAAGTTTGGTGTAAAAACAGAGTTTTATTGTGATTTTCTGTATCTTTGTACAATATGAAAATATTATTATTAGGAGAATATAGCAATGTACATTGGACGCTTGCTGAAGGGTTGCGGGCGTTAGGTCATACTGTAACGGTTGCTTCTAACGGGGATTTTTGGAAAAACTATCCTCGTGATATTGACTTGGATAGAAAATCATCGAATTTAAAGGATACTATGAATTTTCTTTTCAGGTTATTGAAAGCATTGCCTAAAATGCGGGGCTACGATGTTGTGCAACTAATAAATCCCATTTTCTTTGAATTGTTGCCACAGCGTTTATTCCCTATATATAAATATTTAAGGCGTAATAATAAATCTGTGTTCCTGGGTGCATTCGGTGTGGATTATTACTGGGTGAAAACATCATTGGAAGGTGTCTTTAGATATGGGGATTTCAATATAGGCAATAACTATCGAAATGAATATTGGAATATAAGACATATAGATACTTGGATTGAGTCCAAAAATGAAGAACTAAATAAATATATCGCAGAAGATTGTGATGGTATAATAACAGGTCTGTATGAGTATGATGTTTGCTATCGTCCAGTGTACCCTCAGAAAACACATTATATACCGTT
Organism: uncultured Muribaculaceae bacterium; assembly: GCA_964606575.1. GTDB lineage: Bacteria > Bacteroidota > Bacteroidia > Bacteroidales > Muribaculaceae > RGIG4576. The sequence goes on from CAZSHA010000028.1 coordinate 20,651, forward strand.
CCCTATAAACATGAATAAAATTTCACCAAGGATAGAGCGTAAAGAAACAGATAAACTGCGTTTTTTTATAGGCATTCAAAAGTCAAGAAATGAATATAAAGGGACAGATATAATGTATAGGGCGTTGTTACGTCTTGCTGGAAAATATCCAGAACGGATGGAAATAGTGAAAGCAGAATCGGTGCCATACGCTGAATATTGTGATATGATGAACTCTAGTGACGTGTTGTTAGACCAGTTGTATTCCTATACGCCTGGGATGAATGGGCTATTAGCTATGGCGAAAGGGCTTGTGCTTGTGGGTGGCGGTGAAGAAGAAAATTACAGTATTTTAGGAGAGAAGGATCTAAGACCTATTGTTAATGTCTTACCAGATGAAGACGATGTGTATAACAAGTTGGAGGCTCTGGTTTTGAATCCGCAACAAGTGGCAAAGTTGCAACATGACAGTGTAGAATATATAAAGCGATATCACCGTCATATTGATGTCGCTTCTCGTTATGTGTCTTTCTGGAAAGAACGTATAAGGATATGATAATTTCAATAGTGATACCAGTGTATAATAGGGCTGAGATGGTAAAGCCTACGTTAGAGTCGGTGAAAAAACAGACTTATAGACCAATACATTTGGTGTTGGTTGATAATAATTCAACAGATGGTACGTTGCAAGAACTTCTGGATTTCAAGAAGAAAAATGAAACACAAGATTTTAAAATAGATGTTATAGAAGAAAAAAAACATGGAGCATGTGCGGCTCGAAATGCGGGTGCTAAGTTGGTTCATAGTGAGTGGCTGATGTTTTTTGATAGTGATGATACTATGGACGATTGTTTAGTAGCAAAATATGTTCAAAAAATAAAAGAGTGTAAAGGAAATGTAGATTTAATTCGTACAAATGCTGATGGTGAGGGCTTTAGATTGCCGAGTGACAAAATGGATTTAATGACAAATCATATTTTTCATTCAGTATTATCAACTCAACGTTATATAATTAGAAAATCATTGTTTGAGTGTGTCGGTGGTTGGGATGAAACTGTGATGTGTTGGAATGATTGGGAACTAGGTATTAGAGTTCTATTGCAAGAACCTAAAGTTGTGTACCTTAATGATGGTGTATACGTACATATAAAAGTGCATGATGATTCAATTACAGGATCTTGTTTTTCAAAAAAACATGAGAACAGAGAGCATGCTGTAAATGTAGCTTTAGAAGTTGTAAGAAATTCTGATAATTTTTTGAAAAATAAGTTGATTAAGTATTTGATATATAGAAAATTCCTTTTGTCAGGCTTGTATAGAAAGGAAAAACATATAGAAATATCTAAAGTGTTATTAAAAGAGGCTTGTGATGAATTGAAGAACAATCGTTTATTGAGGTTGTTCTATAATATTTTGTATTGGTATGTTGCAATGGGAGGGAGAGGCTCACAACGTATGGTTGGTTTGTTCGTAAGATGACTATAGATTAGGATGATAGTATGATTTTAAATAGTGTATCCCAGCTTTGTAATATCTGTTTATCTTCTGTCTTTTGATGATGTTTGGTTTGTTTTAATTGAAGTTGTTTGTCTAAGTTTGAGATAGCATTGACCCATTCGTGAGGATTACTATGATTGCAGAATGAAACATTGTCGTAATCGTCTAATAAATCATGGGCGAAGTCAGAATCGCTTACAATAATAGGGCGATCTAGATAAGATGCTTCAAGAAGTGGTAGCCCAAAACTCTCGATGTAGCTAGGAAATACCAAGGCATCACATTGTTTATAAAAAGATAGTAGTTCTTCATATTTTATGTTGCCAAGAAACGTTATGTTTTGAGGAATGGTTTTGTCGTTGAAATCTGATTTTTCGCATGTTAAGAATAAGTGAACGTTTATGTCGCTGTCATTAAGAATGTTAAGGGTGTCAAATAGGATTTGGTGATTTTTGTATTTAAAGTTGGTTGCCGGATAAATTAGATTTATTGTGTTCTCATTAATATGTATATGATCATGTTTTGAAATGATAGGTTTCGTGAAAGATGGTCTTACCACATGGATGTTTTGTGAGGGGATATTGAATGTTGCTTGTAGTCTTTTTTTTATGCATGGTAGTTGTACAAAGAAAATGGTATGTTTGTTAATGCTGAATTTTATCAGTCTGTGGTATAAATTCTTATATAAGTATAAAATGCGTTCATGCTTTTTGAATAGGCTCCAGTTGTATTCTTTGTAGATAGGTACTGGATTATGGAAATATAAAAAGTTAGGAATCTGTTTATTGCTGATGATTATATTGGTGCTTACCAAAGATATAGTAATGTCTGGGTTTATATTATGTTTCTTTAGCCATTTGTTTATGCCAAAGAATTGCCAATAAGATAGCATGGTGAGAACCTTATTGAACTTAACTCTAATAAATATAATGTTTGGATGGCTTGATGTTATTTCAAAATTTTCATGTATAAATATTATGAATCTGTTTGGAATGTTGTTGTCTTCAATATAATTTATAAATTGTCGTACAATCATAGCACTACCACTTCTTAGAATAGGGTATGCGTTTACGATTATGGTTTTCATAAATAAAAGTATGAGTGGTTTTACTTTACAAAAATAGTGAAAAAGGGAGAAGGTGGCAAATGTTTGGTGGCAAAGAAAGTATATATTTGAAAAAGAATTGTAAAAATGAATAGAAAGTCGTTTTATTTGAAATTAGAGGTGATTTTTTATTAAATTTGTGGAGTAAAAGGCTGAATTAAAATAATTCAGATGAGAATCTTGAAAAACAAGGCGACTGAAAGGTATAGAATTGTAGAATATGGCAGAGGAAAACGAAATAAAGGATGTAATGTTAGAGCAGCAAGGCGGTTATGATAAGTTGGTTACGCTAGAAGCGTTAGAACATATCCGTCGCCGTCCTGGTATGTATATAGGCAAGCTAGGGGATGGCTCGCAGAGCGATGACGGAATCTATGTCCTTTTAAAAGAAATATTGGATAATGCAGTTGATGAACATGCTGCCGGGCATGGAAGCGTGATTGAGGTAGAGGTGAGTGGCGGAATGGTTTCTATAAGGGATCATGGTCGTGGTATACCATTGGATTACGTCACTAAGTCTGCTACTTTGATGAATACGAGTGGAAAATTCGATACGCAGAATTATAAAAGTTCGGTGGGCTTGAACGGTGTCGGTTTGAAAGCGACCAACGCATTATCGGAGTATTGCTATGTTCAGAGCTATCGTGATGGAATGACGGCATATTCTTCTTTTGAATGTGGAAAACTGATAAGTGAAAGCGGTATTGTACCAGCGGAGGCAGAAGCACCTAACGGAACATTGATACAATTCAAACCTGATAATACAATTTTCGTAAATTATAGTTATAACGAAGACTATGTGGAACGGATGATTAAGAATTATACATTCTTGAACACAGGTTTGACTATCATATATAATGGACGGAAATTTCATTCACGAAATGGATTATGTGACTTGGTGAATGAATATATGACAAATGATCCGCTTTATCCGTTAATCCACTTTAAAGATAAAGATATTGAGGTGGTGATAACTCATGCGGCTCAATATGGAGAGGAGTTTTATTCGTTTGTCAACGGACAACACACAACACAGGGTGGCACGCATCAATCGGCATTCCGAGAGGCGTTGAGCCGTACTATTAAGGAGTTTTTTAATAAGAACTTTGAATATGTGGATATACGTAATGGTATTGTCGCTGCAATAAGCATAAAAGTCGTAGAGCCGATATTTGAGTCGCAAACGAAGATTCGTTTGGGTAGCACCGTTATGTACAAGGATGGCCCTACTATTTATAAGTTCGTGAACGACTTTATGAAGAAAGAACTTGATAACTATCTTCATAAAGAGCCTCATGTAGCAGAAGTGATGTTAAAGAAAATCACTGAAAGTGAAAAAGAGCGAAAGGCAATGGCAGGCGTGACTAAAATTGCCCGTGAGCGTGCAAAGAAAGTTGCTTTGCACAACCGTAAGTTACGTGATTGCCGTGTACATTTCAATGATGCAAAGGGTGATAAGCGTGCAGAAAGTATGATTTTCATTACAGAGGGTGATTCGGCAAGCGGATCAATCACTAAAATACGTGATGTGGAAACACAAGCGGTATTCTCATTGAGAGGTAAACCTTTGAATTCATTCGGTAAAACACAAAAGGTGGTTTATGAAAATGAAGAGTTTAACTTGTTGCAGGCGGCTCTTAATATAGAAGGTGGTATTGAGGACTTGCGTTATAACAAGGTTATTATAGCAACCGATGCCGATGTGGATGGTATGCACATACGTCTGTTGATGCTTACTTTCTTGTTGCAATTCTTCCCAGAATTGATAAAGACTGGGCATGTGTATATATTGCAGACTCCTCTGTTCCGTGTGAGAAACAAAAAAGAGGCTAAAAGAAAATCTCGTAAAGGCGGAATGGCTTCCCAATCAGGACCAGAAACGTACTATTGCTATACGGAAGAAGAGCGTCTTGCTGCTATTGAGAAATTGGGTGATAACGCCGAAATTACCCGATTTAAAGGTCTGGGTGAAATTTCTCCCGATGAATTTAAAGGATTTATTGGTGCTGATATGCGTTTGGACAGGGTTTCGCTCCGTAAGGAAGATTCGGTAAAAGAGATGTTGGAGTTCTATATGGGCAAGAACACTATGGAACGGCAAAATTTCATTATAGACAATTTGGTGGTTGAAGATGAAGAAGAATTGCAATAGCGATAAACGTGTGGCGATGTTTCCTGGAACATTTGACCCATTTACTATAGGGCATGAGTCAATCGTGGCTCGTGCCTTAAACCTGTTTGACGAGGTGGTTGTGGCAGTGGTGAACAATGCTGAGAAGAAGTCGTTTATGACATTGGATAATCGCATGCGTTTCATTGAAAGCGTGTATGCGGATAATAATAGAGTGCGGGTTATAGAATTTGACGGACTTGTTATTGATGCGGCTTGTGAGGTTGGGGCATGTTGCCTTGTGCGTGGTGTTCGCACGGTGCAAGATTTTGAGTATGAGAAAAATCTGTCAGATATTTATCGTGCTACGTCAGGTATAGAATCGGTGTTGTTATGCTCTAATCTTGAAACTGGGTTTGTGAGTTCCACTATGGTGCGTGCCCACATGGTGCATGGTTATGATGTTTCACCTTATCTACCAGAAGCAGGAGATAGATCATATCTTCCTGATATGAATAAAAATATATAACGAATTAATGAGTGTGCATAAAATATGAAAATGTTTAGAATAATATTAACGATATTATCGGTATTAACCGTATTAAACGTTACGGCTGCTTCTCATTCTCAAAAGAATATGAAGAAATTGATGAATGCTGAATTTGCCATTAGCGAGTTTTATGTAGACAGTGTCAATGAAGATAAGTTGGTGGAAGATGCCATACGAGGAATGCTGGATAAGTTAGATCCGCATTCGGTATATAGCACGGCTGAAGAAACCCGAGAATTGCAACAACCTTTGCAAGGGTCGTTTAGTGGTATTGGCATATCGTTCAATATGAAGCAAGATTCGCTGTATGTTATTTCACTTATAGCGGGAGGACCATCGGAACGTGTCGGTCTGCGTGCTGGCGACCGTATTGTTTCCGTTAATGATACTGCTGTTGCTGGAGTGAAAATGAAGAGCAATGATATAAGAAAACGATTAATGGGACCAAAAGGCACGTTGGTGCGTGTGGGTGTTAAACGTCCGGGTGTTAAGGATATTATGCAGTTTGGTATAACTCGTGATAATATACCTATTTATAGTGTAGATGCTTTTTATATGGTTGATGCTAGGACTGGATATATTCGTATAAGTCGCTTCGCCGAGGCTACTGCCAGAGAGTTTGAAAAGGCTTTCAACCAGTTAAAAAAAGAAGGAATGAAACAGTTGATACTAGATTTAAGTGATAATGGCGGCGGATATTTGAATACTGCGGTTGAGCTTGCTAATTGGTTCTTGAACGAAGGAGAAACGATTGTTTATACCCAAGGAAAAAAATCCCCTAGATATGATGCGAGAGCAAATGGGAAAGGCGAGTATAAAGATGGAAAATTGGTGATACTTGTAAACCAATATTCGGCTTCGGCTAGTGAAATTTTGTCGGGTGCTGTACAAGATTGGGACAGAGGTGTTATCGTTGGGCGTCGCACGTTCGGAAAGGGCTTGGTTCAACGTCCGTTTACTTTTGAGGACGGCTCTATGATACGTCTTACAACAGCTAGATATTATACTCCTTCGGGACGTTGCATCCAAAAACCGTATAAAGAAGGTGGAAAATCTGATTATGCGATGGATGTGTATAACCGCTTTAAAGATGGAGAACTGCAACATGCCGATAGTATCCATGTGGCAGATTCGTTGAAATATAGCACATTGAAGGAAGGACGCACAATCTATGGTGGAGGTGGTATTATTCCAGATGTGTTTGTACCAGTAGATACAACTGAATATAGTAAGTATTATGCAGATTTGAGTGCGAAAGGTGTCTTGATACAATATACCTTGGGGTACGTTGATAAGAATCGTGATGACTTAAAGTCTAAATATGCGGATATTGCGGCATTCGACAATGGTTTTGAGGTGACAGACGACATGATGAAAGAGTTGATTGCTCAAGGTGAAAAGGAGGGTGTTAAATATGACGAGAAACAGTTTAATACTAGTAAAAGAGTATTGAGCTTGCTTGTGAAATCGCTTATTGCACGTGATGTCTACGAACAAGGTGCTTTCACGCAGATATATAATAAGATTAACGATTTGTTGAAAGAAGGACTTCGTGTCATAAACGACGATAAATTATATAAATCCTTGTTGCAAAACAAAAAATGAAAATTTGAATATAAACATAAATCATTAGTGTCCCATAAAAATTAGGGACTGGCTAAACATTAAATAAATTAGGCC
>CAZSHA010000029.1:0-27179 GCA_964606575.1 uncultured Muribaculaceae bacterium
TTCAACGCTTTATAACGTGACCGCTTATCACCTTCCAATTCTGAATATACAGCTGTAAAAAGACGCTCGTTCTGTTCTCTGTTCAAAGCGGGAGAGTCACTGAACAGCCCATCCAATATAACCTTTACATCGACTTCTATATTTCCGTGATCGGGAAATTCTAATGTGACATCGGCAAATCGGAATCCATATCGGCTGGTTGTACCTCTAACACGGCTCACTCTTGCCACATCCCCATTTGCAATGAAATCCAACTCCTCATACTGCTCACTCCAATAATAATTATTTTTTGCGATCAAGAGCATATCTCCATTTACCAATTCGTCCTCCCTATAAAGAATCTGATTACGTATTCCCGCATTAAACATTGTGGCACGTTTGTTGGAACGTGTTATCACAATGGTTTCATTCACCCCGTCACGATCATAGCAATCACTTATCTTTTCTGACATATATTCTCCTGACAACACCTCTACATCATTAAAACCAGTCAACGACAATTCTGGTTTCACAAGCCCGCCAGACACCGACATATTACGTCTTAACGCTGTAGCATTATATAAAATACCCGATTCCTCGGCTTGACGCGCGGCCTGTCTTAAATATGCTTCATATACTTTTAAGCCATAGCCCCTCAATTGTTCAACACTCAATGCTGGACTAGCGGTAAAGCCTACAGGCGGAAGCTGGGCATTATCACCAAGCAATATCAAGTGACATCGCACACCGCTATAAACATAGTGAACTAAATCATCCAACAAACAACCCGAACCGAAGGCTGCACCTTCTACCGAAGAATTAGGAATCATCGACGCTTCATCTACGATAAAGAATGTATCGGTATGCTTATTCTCCGCAAGCAAGAAATTACCATATTCATGCGAATAGCTTTTTTGACGATATATCTTTCGATGGATAGTATAAGCCGGATGACCAGAATATTCAGCGAACACTTTGGCAGCCCGCCCTGTAGGCGCAAGGAGGACAGACTTCATTCGGAATTCAGTCAATGCCTTAACCAAAGCTCCCGTAAGCGAAGTTTTTCCTGTTCCGGCATAACCGTTCACCAACATCACCGTATCATCTACTCTATTCACACAAAAAAAGGAAAGAGCAGCAATCAGCAGATTCTGCTCCTTATTAGGTTCATACGGAAGATGCGACAACACCGTTCTTCCAAACTCATTGACCAACTTATCTTGCCCTCCCATCTAGAAAGACTATAATCTGAAAGCTATAGGCAATATGCACAATACCGGGACAGCCTTATTACCCATCCTGCCAGCTTTCCATTTAGGCATTTCGCTTATAACACGCACTGCCTCCCTGTTAAGGGATTCTTCGCAACCTCTAAGCACCACGATATTGCTTACTGTACCGTCAACGTTAACAATAAAGCTACATAACACCCTACCTTCTACGCCATTCTTATAAGCATAATAAGGATACTCACGAGTCTTGTTGATGAAGTTCACCAATCCGCGCTCACCGCCTGGAAATTGAGGTTGCACATCTACATAGTCATATTCATAAACGTCGATGTAAGCATCTTGCACTCGGTCTATCGGACTGCAAGACTTAACCCGCCTTACCTGACTCGACATCGGCATTGCTATTGTAGCTATCAGCAAAATTAAAAGTGTTCTATACAACATTGTCAACATCTCCTATATAAGTCCAGAAATAGGCTTTTCTAATTATAAGATGCCGTTATTTCCTTATTTTCGACACAAATATATATCTCTATTCCCAAACAATCAACAACAATACGCCCATATTTGAGCATGATTAATATTGTTTTATCAATTTTTGCAATACAAGCTCATAATCACTGGTTTAGTTATCTTTTTTAAACTTTTCCGAGCCAAAACAGGCATTTTAAACCAATTTAGCTGCCATTTCAACACGTTTTTTCACATTTCTACACTTATTTTTGGCGTAAATTCTTTTACAGCCTCGCCTTTTTATACTATTTCACCCTCATTTTCGTTATATCATTATAACTTTCTACAATGAAACTACGCATTTCTATACTATCATTTATAGCATGTCTTGTAGCTAACATCAATATTTCAGCGCAAGACGGTTCTACTGCTTATAACTTCTTAAACGTGCCTATTTCAAGCCGTGTATATGGACTGGGCGGTCACAACATTTCTATAATAGAAGACGATATTAACTTAGTTGAACAGAATCCAGCTCTCCTAGGTCCAGAATTTGAGAAACAAATTGGAGTGAATTATATGCGTTTTATAGGCGATAGCAACTTCATGGGAGCTCGCTTTGCCAACGGTATCAACAACAACAGCGCATGGGCTATCGGCATACAGTATTACGGATATGGAGATTTCACTGCTACCGATATTGACGGTAATATAACAGGTAGTTTCAATGCTAGCGACATTGCGTTCTCAGCAAGCTACTCTCACGATATAAATGATATGTTGAGAGGCGGTATCACTATGAAAGCTATATCTTCAAAATATGAGGAATATTCAGCATTCGCCTTATGTGCCGATTTAGGAATCAATTATTATAATCCCGATAGCGAGTTATCTTTATCTCTAGTACTAAAGAATCTAGGCGGACAATTGACCAAATTCAATGAAACTTACGACAAACTGCCTTGGGACATCCAATTAGGATTCTCCAAATTCCTAACAAATTCGCCAATCAGACTATCGGTCACAGCCACTCACCTCACGAAATGGGAATTGCCTTACTATGACCGTGAGGACAAGAGCAGCACCACATCCGAACTAATCGAAAAGAATTCTTTCAGTAGCAATTTATTTAGGCATTTAACATTTGCCGCAGAATTTATACCATCTGACCGTTTCTTTATAGGTATAGGCTACAACAACAAAACACGTACTGACATGACAAACTATTCTCGTAATTTCTTATCGGGATTTTCGGTGACAGCAGGAATCAAGAGCAACGCCATAGGAGTGGGAATCGCACTTGCACAACCTCACACAGGAGCAACAACATTCATGGCAAACTTCACAATGAGTCTTTCTGATTTAATGAGATGAGCTAGTTATAATCTATATAACAACACAACACTATCATTCATTATTTACATATACATAAAAAAACCTCGTAGCCACTTGAGCTGCGAGGTTAATTTTATCCATTCAAAAAAGAATGGGCTTAATGGTCAAAGAATGTTTATAAAACAACCTTTGTTGCCTTACGTCCTTGTTTCTTGATGTAAACACCACTGCCCAAGTTATCACCAGAAACCTTAACACCTTGTAGGTTATAGTATTCAACTGGAGCGTTTTCATCATTTACAATTTCGGTAACACCACTAGCTGCCACCTTGCTTGTAACAGTCATCCAAGATCTAGCAGGTGTCACGCACACGTTGTTCTCAGTAGGAATAGTGAATACACCTAGATAATATCCTGATGCAACCAAGTGCCCCGCATGGTCAAACGTCATTTGTTCAAGATATGGACCTTCTTGAATACGCTTAGCACCAATACCTATATCATGTTTATAGCTATATTTAGGCGTTAATACAGGAACAGCGCCATCCCACTCAACATTGAAGAATTGCAATACACCTTCTTCATCATTGATTACAAGCGTCTTCTCATCCTTTGACACAGCCATTGCACTACCAGACACACCATTTATTATATGATGATTTTGCACTAAGCCTTGGTTAAATGTTATAACACCATTATTATACACAAACAACAATGCAGGCGACAATTCAGAATTACCTACAGTAGTCTTAGTCTGCGCAACCCATACACCTTGCTCAACAGGAACGATAGTAGCATCATCTGTCATGCTCACAGGCAATGAGTATGTTTGACTTGGAGCAACACCCCATGTAGATGCCAACGTGCCATCAGCATTTCCTATGTTATAAACATTTATTACATACTTACCAGAAGCATTCTTAACATAGGCATAAAGCTTAGTATCTGCGCCTTCACCATATAATGCAACGCTTGAAACAGCTCCTGCCACCTCTGCATCACCATTTGTGATTAAGCCCGATGCGGCTCTAGTACCTTCAAAGAATGGGTTAAACACCACGTCCAAATAATTAGGGTCAGCTACAAATATGCCGGAATTAGAAGCACCTCCGTCAGCAACATAAACATAACCTCTATTGTCAACTGCGATACTTCTATTAGTGTTGAATGTCAAGCCTCCTGTAAACGCTGTTGAATTGATGCGATTATACTCTGGATCGTATGCATACACTCCGTTATCAACTTTCTTCGCGCTCACGAAATCTGACACATATATATGGCCAAAATGAGCCGATTCTGTAGAATTATTTACAGTCGCATAAGCTCTATTTAACTTATAATCATTCTTCTCCAATATAGGCATAATAATTGCTACCGTGTTGCTAGCAACTTCAACCGACCAATTCAGAACTTGGTTTTCTGTTCCCGGAATTTCAGAGGCATCAACTACCTTCTCATTCTCACCGGCAACTACGTTATCTAAAACGATTTCACCAACAGCTTCACCTGATGCAGCATCATAGAATAGAAGTTTTCCTCCATTCAAGCAATCCTCATTAGCCTTGAATGTGAATTTATACTTACCATCTTCTGCTACAACCTTCAAATCGTACGCATACACATTATTGTAGTATGTTTGTTCTACATCCTGAGTTGTAAATCTTGAAACAGTATTATCTTTATTCAAGTAAATAGTGATGTCAGCATCTTCCACGTGCGTGCTTACCATCAAATGAGCAGCTTCTGCAGCCTCGATTTCAGTGTTTGATGTTTCAACCAACTTAGCTTTATCAAAACCGTCAGTAACATCCCATAGTTCAACGCCTATGTTCTTACCCTCAGCATTTGCCTTTGGAGCGACCATCATAGCATGCTTAGCGTATTTGAAGAATGTTACGCCGTTGACTGCGGCTGGAATAGCTTCCGCACTCATTTGAGCAACAAATGTAGGAGCAGCCACATCACCAGCTATAGCATATTCTATAGGAGTTGTATTTGAACCATCGATAACGAATCCGTTATCGTCACGAGGAGAGATGCACAACTTATAGTCGTCACCCAACAAAGCCTTCGTAAATCTCGTCTTATCTTGATTTCTAATTGATTCTATAAGACCCTTACGAGTTATTGTGAATATTGGGAATCTAACCTCACCCGATTCTCCTGCAGTTTCAGCAGTTGTAATCACCTTACACTTCTCATAACTTCCTGTTACGGCAAAAGTCTTTCCAGTTATAGCTTTAGAGAAGTTTCCGCTTGTATAATTTGTAGCTGAAGTGAACCATTCCTTAGGGTCACCGGTCGGTGTGCGAGTCTTGTCATCTTTATCCCACGCATACACCCTAAACACGCCGGTTGGGTCAAATGTAGTATTCACAGCATTACATGCCACAAGGATAGAGTCGCTAGTAAACGCTATATCGGAAATCTTCAACATTTCGTTCGCATCATTAGCAGAGCCTATACCCGCTGTACTCAATTCTTTATACAATTCTTGAGTCTTAGAATTGATGATATAGATATGAGGTGTGCTGTCTTGATCTAAAGCCAAAACATATAATGAGTCGCCATGAGCCAACTCGCGACGAATGGTCTTGCCTTCCAATACGCTGATAGGTTTATTTACGAAATCCTGACGCATGTCATATTTCTCTGCTAGAGCTAGCCAACCGGCTTGATCTGGCGCAGCATAGTTGTAAGTCGGATTAGCCACATAATCGCTTGCCTCAAGCAACACTACTGGATATGTGGTTTCATGGGCGGTTACAGTGTATTTTGTAGCTTCACGGGCATACTCGTCATCCAATTCAAATACCGACTTATAACCTTCAGCCACAGCATCAATAGTGTAATCATCACCCGGTTCTAGGTTTTCAAACACGAATACACCGTTCCATTCGTCATCGCAAGTATATTTAGCAACTTCTACACCACCTTTATAAAGGGTTACAACGGCGCCGTTGATTGGTTTCCATTGGTCGATCGACTCTGGAGCATAGGTATAAAGTTGGTGTTCAAGATGTGCGTGCATATCTTTCACCGAACCCATTATATAGCCAGTTTTCTCACCTTCCCAACCAAACCATGCAGCAATACCTCTTGCATAACGTACACCTTCTTGACCACAGTAGTCTGGATTCAATGCACGGTGTGTTGCTGGCTCATAAGTGTGGCAATAACCCTCACTCAAGAAACCGTTACTAGTATTGGCACGTAATACGCCTAGATAACCAGCAGCATGCTTAACATTATCTGCAGGAGATTGGTAACCATAGTAGAATGTCAAGTCACCTACGATACGAGGTGTTTTAGATGTCATAACATCGATTCCGTTTGAAGTCAAAATAGGCCACAATGTTTCAGCCATTGCACGGCTAGTCTTTTGATACTCTAGCGAATTAGAACCCTCATACATATAAGTAGGGTCGGCAGCTGGTGTTGAATAACCGTTATAGATAAGCAACGACACATTCAGCGTTCCTGAACCCGCATCGGAGTGTATCGACAAGAAATAGTCAGTACCGAACGTATTTGCCTCCTTAGCAATTTCGGTTAGATTACGGTTGTATTTTTCAGCATCTTCCGAAGCTGTAGGCGAATTTGGATCTGGACCGTTAGCCACACGGCTCATCAAAATGTTAGCCTCTGGCACTCCCCATTTTAGAAGGGTTTGACGTAATTTCAAACCTTTCCATAGGTTAGTATTTGATTCATAGAATCCCGTAGTATCACCAGTGGAGTGATTAATTGTAGCCATGTTACGGTCGTTAGATGTCCAACTACCGTGACCTGGATTTATATAGATACGAGCTTCGGTTTTAGTCATATCTTGACCAGCATAAGCAATACCCACCGACATTGCCAACGCTATTAACGAGAATATTAATTTCTTCATAGCCCTATCCATTATTTAACGTTAATAATATAAGCATCTCCGTCTAAAGTTGAGAAGACTATCTTCTTGCCGTCGGCAGTTGTGTATGGGTACATTGCAATCAAAGAATTGTCGGTAAGCACTTGCGACTTGCCATTAAGTGTCTTTGCTACAATTTCAGAAGATAGGATAACACGACCGTCGTCAGTATCATGCATACCCACTACGGTATTGTTGTCATACCATTGAGCCGCACGCAAGATTCCTAGCTTCTTAACGTTCTTTCCGTTTATATCACATACGAAACAGCCGACTCCGCACACATAATAACAAACTTTCTTTCCATCAGGAGAAACAGAAGGCCAGATATAACTGTGTTGCATTCCGTTTGGAGAAAGAGTACTAGTTACACCGTTCTTGGTTATCATCAATTGACGGTTAACGATTGATGCTACCGGCAATGCTGACTTTGACGACAACGATTTTGCCACCACTTGTTTTGTCATTCTGCCGTTATTCACAATCATTGCAGCACCACCTTGCAACTCTACTGCGTTCAAGTTACGAGCCGATTTCACCAATCTTATAGTTGCTCCAGTAGAAAGATTTCTATGGTTCAAGTCGGTATAACGAAGACCGTTTACAAAATTGTCTTCACGATACACGATGTTCTTGCCGTCGTTTGTGATTCTCACATCCGATCCGGCACTTCTTGCTGTTGACAGCACCTCGCTTTTACCTGTAGCAAGGTCATATTTCACAAGCCCGTCAAGTTGCGCGCCAGACAGAAGGATATAATCACCCTTCGGACTGATTCCTGTCACAACACGGTTGCCGTTGCTTGGCATTGCTACCTTATTGATGGAAGCAACGTCAAGCACTTGAGCAAACGCCGTAAAACTCATGAAAACAGCTAATGATAATAGCACTTTTTTCATTTTATAAGTTGTTTAGTTGTTAGTTATTATATTTATTATTAAAATATTCTTACTTAACATATTTAATTGTACGAGTTTCATTTCCTGCAGCAACCTTTATCACGTAAGCGCCTTTTGCCAAGGCATCCAATGCCACATTCTCGCTTGCAGTAGTTCCTTCATACAATTCATACTCTTGTCCTGAGATTGTGATAGCCGAAACCCTCACCTTCGCTTCAACCGAAAGACTTACTACAACATTATCACCTTCTATCGAGATATTAACACCACCGGCAACGTCATCTATCGCGCTCGATGCCTTACCATAGACAAACGATATTACAGTACTCCAATCAGTTGAGCAGAAACTTCCTTCCTCATCATAATATTGCACATAAGCACGAGCATAATATTTCACTCCTTCTTCCATTGGATTTCTTCTTGAAAGCTTAACATCGCTCGCATTCACTCCAAATTCATAGTTGCTCAATTTTGTTTGGAATTTTGTGTCACCGAATGATTCGCTACTGTCAACTTGTATAAATACGATTTCGGCTCCGTCTTGAGGATTTATCTCAATCCTGCCATCTACCGGTAATATACCGCCGTTTTCTGGAGTTTTGAATCTTGGAGTTTTAGCTGGCATAGCCTTTGTTGAGAACGACACTGCCGATGAGCTCTTTCCATTCATTTTAACTCTAGCATAGTATGTTGCGCGCGGACGAAGTGTACAAATAGGTGTCTGGTAGTTTCCGGTTGTAGACTCTACCGAAATCACAACATTCTCAAATGCCACATCCTCTGCCACTTCGAGTGTCACAGCCGCACCAGGTGTAGTTACGGTCCAAGCAAAATTCACTTTTGGATCCAATCCGCTAGCCTCATTGACAGGATTTGTCAACTCGACCATCTTATAGGTGAAGCTACGCGTTTCCGAGATACCGTCTTGCTTATCCTTTGCAATGGCACGCACACGCCAATAAATGGTTTGATTTTTACTAATATAATTGTATATTTCCTCTAACGACAATTTAGTAGCAGTTGTTTGAACCGACTTCTGCACATTCAAGAATTGAGCGTCAAGAGCAGCATCCAAGGCATATTTTTCAGCACCTGCCACCGCATTCCAAACGAAATCAAACGTGTTGTCGGTACTAAACCCATCAGCAGGAGAAACTAGCACCGGAGCGTCCATCTTTTCAGTATATTTTGGTTGCCAAGCGGCAGCATCCCATTCGTTTCCGTAACGGTCGTACACACACACAGCATAGTAATAACCGCTACGATAATCTTCCGGAATTGTAAACGTATTGGCGAACGTAGAGCCAAGCAAATATTCATGTTCCTTAGCAAATGCAGAGGGTTCAACACCATTAGGCACTGCATACACAGTGTAACGCATATTCACTGTGTCTGCCATGTGTTTCCATTTCAATTCGCTCACTCCGTCAAAACTCAAATCACTCACCTTACCCGGATTCGCAACCGACTTCCATGACATTGCAGGCATGATAGCCGGCATTTGGAACACCTTAGCTTTCAAATAATTACCAAACGTTTGACCGCCCGACTTTGTTGTCACGAATTTTTGAGAATAGAATACCGAACCGGTAGAACCGTTCAACGAACTTTCACGATTAACTTCTATCTGATCCTTGAACTCGCTGAAATACTTCATGTTTCCGCTACCTGTATTAAGATATTGGATTGTTTGGCTCACGAATAAGTGGCGGTTAAAGCGTTTTGCCACTTTTCCCCACCAGGGCACAATCTTAGAATAATCAGAGCTTGCGCCTATAGCCCAATATACTTGAGGAGAGATATAATCTATCACGCCTTCGTCCATTAATCTCAATATATCAACATACTGGCTGCTATAACACAACTCATATCCAACCGGACATGGCTCTAGATCATACTTCGCCGCTAGCTTAGAATCACGGTAAGTTGTTCCCGGAGGTGCTTGACCGAAACGAACCCAAGGCTTATGCTTCTGAATCATGTCGAACACGCCCTTTATGAATGTGTGGACATTGTTACGACGCCAGTCTGCCTTGCTCATGTCGCCTCCAGCGGATGTATATGCTGAATAATCGGCTGCATCTCCGCTATCAGGAGCGCTGTTATAATAATAGTCGTCAAACACCATACCATCGATGTCGTAATTGACAACGATTTCCTCTAGCACTTTTACGATATGATCTATGACCTCAGGTTTTCCCGGATTAAGGATTTTTGTTCCAGAATCAGCGTCTATAATCCAACCATTTTCAACATAGTTTGTTCCGTCACCGCCTGTTGCCCATGCAGAAGACTCGCTGGCGAAACGGTATGGATTGACCCAAGCATGACACTCAATACCACGCTTGTGGCATTCATCAACAACAAATGCCAACGGGTCCCAGCCCGGATCTTTTCCGCGTGTACCTGTCAACCAGCTCGACCAAGGCTCATAGCTTGACTTATAAAAAGCATCGCTCATTGTCCTTACTTGGAAATTGATGGCATTAAAGTTATTCACTGCCAATGAATCCAGAATCTTTGTCATTTGAGCCTTTTGAGCCTTGATAACACTTTCCGAAGTTCCTTGCGAGCTAGGCCAGTCAATTCCCCAAACGGTTGTAAGCCACACCGAACGCATCTCATGTTTCATCGTGTTGCTTGCGGCTATCACCGATGGAGCAGCCAACAGAGCTAGCAACACTACCAAAAAACTTTTAAACAATCTCTTCATTTTTCTCGATTTATTTTATTTGTTATTTAATTATCATTTTGTTTACGGCTTTCTCAGAGCCTCCGGTAGCAGCAACCAGATAAGCGCCAGCCGGCAAGTTAGGCTCTAACACCGCATTTCCGCCATTTATATTTAAGGCCTTTCTATATAGCAAAGTTCCAGACATGCTATATATGTCGACTTGTACCTTGTCTATACCCGACGCGCTCACCACCAATTTTCCCTCATTTGGGAAAACCTTTATTTCACCGCCGGTTTTAGACAAAGACTCTAAGCTACTAGAACTATTGTTATATTCTGCCCACAATCCGTTTATTGTTATGGTGTTGCTTCCTGACGTATAGCCTTTAGCATTCAAGTTAAAAAGTATCGACTTGATATTGATCGGATATATGCCGATATCATCTTTATCGCCAAGCCCTGCCAACAAATCCACTTTGTAAGTACCAGCTTCATAGCCATCTCCACCGTATTCTACCAAATTTTCATCCGAAATAATACCGGTACGGATATCCATCACTATAGGGAACAGCTTTGTTGTGGTTGTGAATTCAAGCCATAGATTATCAGGCAAACTATATATCATTACATCTTTTGCGAGATTAATCGTAGCCTTACGCGCGCCTTCATAACCAAATGAGATTACTCCATCCGACGACAAAACTGCATCCGACGATAAGTTTGCGCTTGTCACGGTCCAGTCATTCCATGTTTGATATACCTTAGGAGACTTCGCTATTTCCACCTTCACATTGGTTTCATCGGTAAAATCACCCAAAACAGCTTTTATCGTAGTAGAGCCTTCTTTCAAACCTCTCAACACACCTCTCTCTATCGACACAACCGATTCATCACCTATCTCCCATGTGAAACGTGAAGGATCGTATTGCAATGTCTTCCCGCCAAATTCTGTTGTTATCTCGATAGGATATTCACGAGTAGCATCAATTAATATCATTGGCTTAATGCGTATAGCAAATTCAGATGTTTCTACATAAACCGGAGCCGTGACTTCAGCACCGTTATAATGAGCGGTGATTGTTCCAAGTGTAACATCCGCTCCTACATCTATAGCAGAACCATCGGCATTAGGTTTTCCCAGATTTTCAGAACAAGTGTAAGTTACAGGTACATTTTCTGAAATCAACTCACCATATTTATTGTAGCCCAACACATTTGGCGAATAGCTGTAGCATACAGGCACTCTGTGGTGAGGCTCTTCAAAGCGTATAGACGTTACCACATCACTATCTTCTGCCGGAGCCACCGAAAAAGCGAACATTCCGTTTGCCACGGCTCTAGGCGTTGCCTCTGTTGTCTTGTTTATCACTTCACCATCCAACATCATTTGAGCAGAACCGCCAGCATCCATATTTGCAACATTCCATAGGTCAGGACATAATGATTTCCACAATTGACACATCACTGTTGCCGTACACCCTACTGAATTTCCATATACAGGGTGAGTCGACTTATCTATCACAATCATATAGAATTTAGAGTTATCGGCATTACAGCCATAAGCTGTACGAGAATACACCATTGCGCCATAATCTCCATTTGCTCTATTTGTTATTTCTCCCTTCAGCATCACGTGCGCTTCGCCTTCGGTCATATTCTCGGCTGCGATAGGTGTCTTGTCGCCGTCAATATCAAACCAATAGGTATTTATAGCCACCTCATCACCCACTGCGAGTTTCTCCATTTCAGCCTTATATGCGCCATCGGCTATAAGGCAGGCATCGTAATTGCCAAGCACTTGATTGTTCGTCGACAGCTTAATCTCTGCCACCTCAAACTTAATATCTTTCGCTATTGCCCATTTTGAGCCTTCTTTAAGTTTCAAGAAAATGTAATGACAGTCATTCACATAGCTATAAAACACATTATTTCGACCACGAGCGTGATTGAAAAGCACCAACTGACCTGCATCAATACATTTATTCACCTGTATAATCTCTTGATCTTGCGAGAACTTAGGCGACTTCACGCATCCGTACCATTCGTGGCGACCCACATACACCTTATCACCAGAGATAATGGTAGATGCGGTATTAACCGTACCCCCATTAAAATCGAACACTCCGTTACGATTGGTATTAACATATATAGTATCATTCACCACTTCGGCTCCATGCGGCACTCCTGGCATAAAGTTGTACCAAGGAATTTGAGAGGACACACACCAGAACGAAGCGTTACATCCTGTTATAGGCTTCTTTCCCGCGCCTTTATGGCGATTATAAGCATCAGCCAATTTTTCAGTTTTGCCCAACAAGTTTTTTGCTTGTGTCGTTTCCACCCGATTATACGGGTTCTTCATATCAATTTCTAGCAGATACGCATTCAACGGGTACTCCGGTAAACGCACGCGCATGTGCATAATGCCCGGTCCCACTTGACGCTGCATAATTGTATCAACACAATAGGTCTTACCGTTAATCACAACTTGAGCATCTATTGTCAATACGCTCAGCAATGTTAATAGCACAAATAAGGTTATTTTCTTCATGTTAGTAGGTTGTTAGTTAAGTAATGTTACATTATATCTAATTTATATATAATTCATCAATCTACAAAGATACACTATTTTTTATAAGTTATTTTAATTATAGCCCCAAAATATCAAAATTGCCCCAAAATTCACCCTAAAGCCACAATGATAACACTATGTTCCTTCTTATATCTCTTATATCTCTTATATCTCTTATATCTCTTATATCTCCCAGCACCAAAAAAAAGAAGCCCGCCAGCATGGCGAGCTTCAAATATAATTTCTAAAAGACTATTTGATTATAGAACAACCTTAACAGCCTTAGCGCCTTGCTTCTTGATGAACAAGCCGTTTTCTGGGTTAGCAACCTTAACACCTTGTAGGTTGTAGTACTCTACTGGAGCGTTATCGTCAGCAAGAGTAGACTCTACGCCAGAAGCACCTGGAGTATACTTGTACATAGCCAAACGTAGACCTTGTACATATTGGAAGATGTTAACTGTACCGTCTTCATTTACAGTAGCAGCAAGAGCTGTGTTGTATTGAGTAGCCTCACCTGCAGCGTGTTCGAAAGTAGCAACTTCTTCACCTGTCTTCATGCTCTTAACAGCGAAGTCATGGTAACGAGCACCGTCCTTAGCACGGTTTACTACATAATAATTTTCACCACCTACTGTGAACACGTCAAAACCAGTGTTAGTTGAAGCCTTATCAAAACCTACTACTACTTCACCGGCTTCATCAAGTTGAATCTTAGCAGGATCTGCAGTACCGTCAGAATAACGTAGACCTGCTTGACCGCGAGTGTGAACGATGAACGCAGGAACCGCAGAAGAAGTCATTGGAGCTACAGGCATAGCAACAGACTCAGAATCAAATGCATATCCCATACCTAGAGCAACTGAGTACATTGGGTCTTGAGCGCCTTTATAGATATTAGCAACTGCAATATATTCAGAGTTTTGAGGGCAAATGAACATATAAGCCTCTTCCATCACATTACCAGCGATATTACCTAGGTAGTCCATACGACCAGCTGCTGCTGGAGTAGGAATTTCAACAGGCAAATAGAACATGTCTGATCCGTCAGCAGGAACTACTACGAAACTTTGAGATGATGGCATGTTAGGGAAGTTAAGGTTACATACGATGTTACCTGCTTCGTCAGTCGCAACACCTAGACCCAATCCATAAGGAGTAACATTACCAACAGAGTCAACAGCACCGATATTTCCTTGAGCAGCTACCCAAGTATTGATATCGATTTCTTTTACCAATTTAGCATCTTCCCAAACCTCGATCTTACCAGTAGTCTTGTTTGGAAGGATAGCTTGCTTACCGATAGCAGCCATGTCACCACGTGACTCATTGTTTGTATGGTTACCTGCGCAGTCGTATTCCCATACCAACTCGATTTGTGCGCTAGCAGCACATGAAAGCATTGCAGCAACACCTAGAAGTAAAAATTTCTTCATAATAAATAATGTTTTTAGTTAATAATTTTGTTTCCCTTGTCGAATCACAGCTATATACTATGCTCAACATAAATCTTGGTGCAAATTAAAGCAAAATTTATATAACAGACAAATATTTGCACTTTTTTTTCATATTTTCTTATACAATCTCCCACAACTCCTATTTCTCCTATATAAGAAAATAAGAGGCTCGCCACTTTACAGCAGCGAGCCTCTATATCATGAACTAATCTAACTCTCTTAGAATAGCTTAGTCTTGCGGGGGTTGATACAGATACCGAACGCCTTGTCAGTATTTCCTTCCAGGCTCTTGATTGTACCTGTAGCATAATCGAAGTACTTAACACCAGTAGTCAAAGTTTCGCCATCGGCAGCGTTGAAACCGAAGTAAACATTACCGTTAGTATCATCGATTGCGAATTGAGATACATACAATGCTTCGAATGAAGATGTAGTACCTGCCGTTGCAGCCGCATCATGCTTTATATACTTTGTGTATTGACCGGCAGCCAAGCCTTCTTCAAATGCAACCAAAGGATATTGAGCGAATCCAACTCCCACCGCTCCTGAAGTCAACCAGCAATACATGTGCTTGCGAGTTTCATCCAAAGCGAATGCCTTACATGTTGCGCCATTCAACAAGATTGACGTTGGAGCTGCATCAGTTGAACCTATATGCTCTGCCTTGAAGCGATAGATACCAGTTGCGTTATAGCACTTAGGCCACCAGTAAACACCACTCTTGTCTACAGCCAAACCAGTGTGAACGGCACCGTAAGCGATACCGCGGCCATAGTAGCCAAGGCTTTGGTTAGAACAGAAGTAAGAACTAGTGCTTGAGTTTACACGAGTTTCCACAGCTCCTCTAGTACTCAATGCGATAGAGTTGAAACCTGTATTACGGTCATTATATAGCAAGTTGTCACCCACTACACACCCTGAGAATGGATCGCTGAACGCATGACCGCCAACATTAGTAATCATTGTATTAGCATAAGCACCGTCAGCGCTCATCACAGAAATCTTACCGTCACCTAGCACACCATCGGTATCATTTTGGTAGCAGAAGTTCTTACCGCAGTCTAGGATATAGATGAAATCACCGTCATCAGTCGATGCGAACAAGATTTGTTGAGGAGTCACACCGCTTGACACACCCATATCAAATGGCAAGTTCTTAGTGTCAGCCGGAAGTGTTCCTTCAGGAATCAACTTATAAGCCTTGATGTTGCCACCATAAGAAGCATAGTAAAGAGTTGGAACTTCTTCAGTATAACCTACTTGTACGTTCAAGTAAGAAGCACTTAAAGTCTTATTGGCATGACCTTCTGCTTCATCACCAAAGTCGAAGATAGTTTGAACTTCAATCTTTTGAGAACCTACGTTCTTGAACTTCATTGGACCAGGAGTTGGAATTGCGCCAGTTTCATCAGAATACAATTCCATTGTAGATGGCAACAAGTTACCTTCTGCATCCATTGTACCTTCCGGAAGAATCCATGTAAACTTACACTTCAAGTTATCTGGGTTAGGAAGTTCCACGCCAGTAGTCACAACTACGTCATTGATAACCACTGTGTCTGATGTTTGCTCTACAACGCTCAAAGTTGGAGCGATATCCATAATAAGGATAGGATAAGTACATACATAAGTTGTACCATCATTTGCAGCAACCTTTAGAGTAACCTTATACTCACCTGGTTGTTCAAACTTATGAGTAGGATTAGGTTCTGTAGATGTTGCGCCATCGTCAAAGTCCCAAGCTATTGTACCAGTTTTCGCTGATGTATTGGTAAATTGCAATGTAGACACGTAATAGAAGTCACGTTGATATTCATTTCCCACAACATGGAAAGTGAAATCAGCATCTTTTCCTGCGAACTCTTGATAATCCGGCTCTTTCTCAACGCATGAAAATGCGAAAAGCGCCAACATTATCATCAATCCGATATTTTTAATTTTATTCATAGTCTTCGGCATTTATTAGTTTAGCTCAATTGATTTGTTCTCAGTATCACGTCCCACATTATTGTTCGTATCAACAACCTTGAATTGAACTGCGATACTATACTTACGAGTGAATTCAACAGCATAGTTTTGATCGGCGCTGCTATAAATCCATGCTTCGAATGGAATTTGCTCAATAAGCTCTTTCCACATAGGCATATACTCAGCACGCACGCTTGTCACAGCGCCACCGGTATTGTCAGAATAGCGGCTAAACACCCAGTGAGGAGCCTTATATACCGGGAACACCTTAGCTGGATCTATTGAAGATGGAACATCAGTAGTATCAGCCACTTCATGCTCTACAGTAACACCGCCTTCCAATGTTGTATAATAATATCCTACGATAGTTTCAGTGTCGACACCAAACCACAAGTCGTCTTTCACTTCACCTTCAGCAGGGAAAGGAAGAGGAGTGTTGTTAGGATATTTCTCATTTACCGCAGCAATTTGCTCAGCTGTGAAGTCATATAGCAAATACACATTACGCAAACTTGTGAAATAAGTGCTGTCAGCAGTTAGATAGTCAACCATCTTAGCACAGAATTCTGCTTTGAATGTTTCCGGATAGTAGTCGTTGAATTTATTCACATCCCATTCAGTTGGAGCAGCCCAAGTCACAGGACCTAACGTTTTTGATGTTGGGAAAGACGCATTCAAGTGAAACTCTTCTCCTTCATCAGTCGCCATGTTATGAGGATACGTTTGCAACAAGTGATAACCGCGAACAGTGTCGTTAGAAGCCACTGTCAATGTATAAGCAGGCGAAGTTACCAACTTTTGAGTTGCTGCCGCACTTTCAGTACGGACAATCATACCCCACACTTCAGAATGGTCTATCGACACACCTTCGGCTGTAGTATAATACTTACCCAAGAATCCAGCTTCGTTTCCTGCCTTGCAAACCGTGCTAGAAAGCTCCCACGATACAGTAGGAAGCACTTCACCGATTTCCAAATTCTCGGCAAACGGGTCATTCACAGCACAAGAAGTCATCAACAATGCTCCGGCTGCAAAAATTCCTAGTTTATTATATATTTTCATATACCTTAATTTCTAAATTTATTATTAATTATATTTCTCGAATTATTCTGCAGTCAAAGACGTACGCTCGCCTTGATCCAAAGCCCAAATCATTGGCTTTTGCAACCACTTGTAGTTGTTGTAAGCATCTAGACGAATCAATTCGTTACGGTTATACTTACCTTCTGTATCAGGGTCTTGTGGAATACGTTGTACCCAAGTATTCTCTTGCTCAGAGTCAGTCAAACCGTCAATCCAATAAGCCGAATACAAGTTGTAAGGACGACGAAGTGTTGGATAAACAATTTCACCAGTTCCGATAACATAATTATTACGCTTGTTGCTGTAGTGATAACGACGCATATCGGTCCATTGCTCTGGTTGCATGTACATAGCGATGTACTTTTGTGTCATCAATGCCTCCAAATCGAACTCTGATTGGTCGAAGTACCAGCGCTTGTTACCACGCTCGCTTACCGGACGAACGTGAACTATTTCTCCACGACGGCCTTCCTCAGCATATTTCACATTGTTCAAGAATGCGTTAACCTGAGCATCCCATTGTTCTTTAGTTGTGAAGCCTGGTTTTCCACCAGCTTGTGCTGCACCCGGATAAATATCAGTACCATTAGAATTCTTAGACCACTCTGAGATGAAGAAGTCTAGATGGCGTTGAATATTGTTTGCTGTAGCTTCCTTAGCCAATTCACAAGCACCTGATTTATCATCACCTTTCCAATATAGAGCCTCAGCTTTGATGAAATAAAGTTCTTCCATAGTGAAGATTGGGTTATACCCAGCACCAGTTTCCGAACCAGCGTAAGCACCTTGATACAACTTAGGATAGTGGTCGGTCTTATAAGAAGTACCACAACCGATATTATTTTCAAGATAACGAACCTTTATTTGAGCATCGCCAGTAGGGCCTGAACGAGGAATCATCAACAATGGTAGACGAGGGTCGTTAGCATAGCCTTCGTAGCTGTTTGGGTTAGCATTGTAAAGACCTTCTAAAGAAGTTCCGTAGTCAAGAAGACCAAGACAGTCAACCACAAAGTATTTTGAAGGAACTGCACCGTCTAGCAAGTTTTTACGTGATTCCCAAGAGTTGATGATAGGTTGAGCAGCGCTCCACACACAGTTTTGTTCGTTTGTACCACCATCGAAATTATAACGAGGCTCATTACCGAACCAAGCGCCGTAAAGAAGATCGCCAGAACGCCATTGGTTGATAGCAGCATCGGCAGCATCGATAATAGCTTGGCAAGTAGCAGCAGAAGTGTCGATGTTAGGAAGATTACGCAATAGAAGACGAGCCTTTACTGCATAAACAAGACCTTTCCACTTGTTCAAATCACCAGCATATACACGATCTTGAGCAGCATCAATGACTTGATTGTTAGGATTATCGGTATATTCAGGATCTTCATACAATTTAATCAAATCTTCGATTTCTTGGAACATCCATGCATAAATGCTTGGTTGTGAGTCGTAAGTCGGAGAGTTTGACTTATAAGCATTCGAAAGAGGCATCTCACCGAACATATCAGTAGCCAATTGAGTAGACAACAAGCGTACAGTACGAGCGATAAGCTCATAGTTAGGCGAAATCATTGATTGCGAGTTCGCGATCAAGTTGTTAACATTAGAACCTATGTCATAGAAGTGACGGCGCCATTGCGGGTGACGGTTCATAGTAAGGAACTCCCACTCACTCTTATAAGAATAAGTACCGATTGCGCTCTTTCCTGTTGTTGTTAAGCATTGCGACAAGTATATATAATACTCCGCATGGTCATAAGTGGCTTGTTGAGCATAGAATACCACTACTGGCAAACCATTCTTTGCTGTCACTACGTGAGCCTTGTCTTGAGCGACGTTTTCATCTAGCATGTCGACGCAGCTGGTAGCAAACAAACCAATTAATACTGTTGATAAAATATATTTTAGCTTATTCATAATCCCTTTTTTTAGAATGTTGCTTTTACTGATAAATTGAAGCTACGTGTATTTGGAATACCATAACGGTCGAAACCACCTGTACCAGAACCTGTGCTAGATCCATCTTCTGACACTTGAGGATCTGAACCAGAGTACTTAGTAAGCAAGAATAGGTTACGTCCTGTCAAAGAAACGTTTAGACCCTTAACCGGACATTCTTTTGACAACAACTTGCTCAAGTCATATCCTACTGTAACATAGCTCAAACGGATATAAGAACCGTCTTCGATAAAGTTAGTAGATACTGGATAATAGTAAGTATTGATGAAAGTTTGGTCAAGGATAATAGGAGTCTTATTAGGAGTATAGATTATGTTACCGTTAGCATCAACACCGCTAGCAACTACACCCTTAAACACGATTTCACGGTTACGATACTTGTCATACAAGTGATGTTGACCATTAGAAATCAAGCTAGAGCCAGTGATATTAACAACATCACCGCCGCAACGTCCGTCGAACAAGAATGAAACAGACAAATCTTTATAACGGAAGCTAGAGCCAAGACCTAGCAAGAAGTCTGGTTCACGGTTACCTATGTAAATTTGCTTTTGAGTATCCACCATAGGATAACCTTGCTCGTTACAGATCACATTACCGTTAGGGTCACGCAAATAATCCTTACCGGTGATACCAGTTGTAGAGCCACCTAAGAATGATGTAGGATAGATACCGCCATAGTTTGTACCGTCAATTTGTATGATTTGGTCAGGCAATGACTTAACACGACCACGGTTCAAAGAGAAGTTAGCAGTTGCAGTCCAATCGAACTCTTTAGATTTGATAATGTCTTGTGCAAGAGTAGCTTCTATACCATAATTCTCTACAGAACCCTCGTTACGAGTTTGAAGAATCATACCGGCAGCAGGAGATACACGCACGGTCATGATTTGGTTGTCAACTGTAGTAGAATAATAAGCAACATCTAAACGTGTACGGTTCTTGAAGAAACGCAAGTCAGCACCAATTTCCCAAGAAGAACACATTTCAGGCTCTAGTTGCAATGCTCTACCTATTGTAGGGTCGTTACCCCAACCTCCATCAGGGAAAGTTGACCATTGCTTGAATGTATCAGTAAACTTGTTAGCTGGACCACTCTTTCCCACCTTAGCCCAGTTACCACGGATCTTACCATAAGAGAACCAGCTGTTAGAAAGACCTAGCAATTCAGAGAAGATGAAACCACCTGTTACTGAAGGATAGAAGTATGTACAATCAACTTGTCGTAAAGTTGAAGATCCGTCCACACGAGCAGTAGCCGACACTTGAGCTATACCACGATAATCGAAACGCAACTCACCGAAGTAGCCATACTTATTAGTATTAGAGTGACTCAAGTACATATAATAGCTTGATGATGTCGAGTTAGTCCAAGTAGTAGGATCAATATTGGTAAAGCTATAGAAATCTCCTTCCAGCATAAATCTTTGACCTGTCAAGCGAGAAGATACACTCTTGTTTTCAGTCCAGTCCAAACCAGCAAGGACGTTAACATTCAAATCTTTGAACAATTCACGTTGATAAGTCACCAACAATTGAGCATTGAAACGCTCAGAGCGTGATGGAGTGAATGTGTAAGAACCGAACTTATAAGCATAGTCGGCAAGGAATGCCGCATTTGGATCTTCAAAATCACTTTCACGGAAACGAGGAACTGTATATCCGTCAGTCATTGAATAGCCCTTATCGTAACCTAGCTTACCTGTGATAACCAAGTCTTTTATCGGTTCATAAGAGATTTGACCATTCAACATGATACGAGTTGATCTTGTTTCGCTATCATCTTTATAGCGTCCGTAGTAAGGAGAGATAGTAGCCGAAATCTTATCTTCTGGCAATACAGCATCCCAATTATCATAACGGTTTGCCCAATTTGGATAACCGTCTATTGTTTCATAGTCTGCCATATTCTTGTTGATACCCCAGCCATAGATGGTTGACATTGAGTTACCGAAACCACGAGAAGCACTCTCCTTGAAACTTGTAGTCAACTGGATCTTCACCTTATCAGAAGGATTGAATTGACCTTTCAAGAACACATTAAATTGGTTTCTATAATCTTCAGGGACAACACCTTCGTTTTGAGAATAAGAAACAGATGCGTAAGCATTAGCCTTTTCTGTACCGCCTGTCATCGACAAGTCATACTTTTGAAGGATACCGGTTTCTAGGAAATCGCCAAGGTTGTCATAAACCACATCGCTAGCGCCCAATAGAGGACCCCAACCGCCACCACCGGAATTTTCTACATAGAAACCTTTAGTACCTGGAGTGTAACGGCTTTGAAGCTCTGGCACACGAGTAGCTTGAGAAACTTCTAGAGTAGCATTTGCAGTAACTTGCAATTTACCGTCAGCACCGCTCTTAGTCACAATCATTATGACACCGTTGGCGGCATCTTGACCATAAAGAGCAGAAGCGGCAGCACCCTTCAACACTGTCATACTCTCGATATCGTTAGGGTTGATATCGCTCAAAGTAGAACCAGAACCACGCACTGCAACACCATCTATAATCACCAAAGGTTCATTACTTTGACCAGTGTTAATAGATGAGATAGCACGGATTTGAAGCGATTGTGATGCGTTAGGAGAACCACCCGTACCTTGAATTTGAAGACCAGACACCTTACCTTGAAGAGTACTTGCAAGGTTGGTAGAAACACCCGCTGTCAACTCGTCAGAGCCTAGAGATTGAACTGCGAAGTTCAATTTCTTCTTCTCTTGAGTTTGACCCATAGCTGTTACAACCACTTCGCCAAGGACTTGTGCGTTTTCTTTCAACACAACGTCGATAACGGTCCTGTTACCCACTTTCACTTCTTGCGAAAGCATACCTACATAGCTAACGACCAACACATTGTCATCATTAGCTTCGATCGAATATTTTCCGTCAAAATCGGTAGCGACACCACGTTGCGTACCTTTCACCATTACAGTTGCTCCAATGACAGGAAGTTTGTCACTTTCAGCGATAACTGTTCCAGTAATCATACGCGCGTAACCCGCTAACGCAAATACAGAAAATAACAGTAGCAATAGCTGTTTTTTCATAATTTTTTAAATAGTTTATTAATTAAGATAGTTTTTTAGATTCAATTATCTCTTTTATTCAGCTTTATATACATTTACACGAGTACAAATATACTACAATATTTTTAAAATTTATATATAATGCGTGAAAAACGGTCATTTTTAACGTTAGTAAATTCATCCGAAAGCACTTTTTAACTAATCTTTCTATATATAAATAAGGTGTACCTCCTTGCGCGACACTCATATATTAAGTAACGTATAATATATAAATTAATTAAGGCGCAGCTTAAAAAAAGCAACGCCTTAAAATCCATAAATCATACAAACTCTATTTAAACCGTCTCTTAGCCTTTTTCTTAGCCCTAATACGCTTAATCAACTGCCTCATTGTGATATTTGTCATTAAACCTCCTCACTCTCACTTTATTTTCCTTATCAATCCTGCCAGTTGAAAAATCTTCCACCGAAGCATATACATGATAATCATTATCAGAATAGTTTTGGAATGCATTGATTTCGTACACAAAACAATCACCTATAGTTTGCCCGAAATTAACATAAGACTTGTGTGTGTTGAACGAGCCAAAAGAATATGATGCGTCAAGAAACCAATTTGCCCGTTTCCTCTTTGTCACTATATTAACGACACCGCCTATGGCATCTGTTCCGAATCCAACAGGAACAACTCCTTTATAAACCTCAATGCGGTCGGCAAAATTAACCGGGATATTGTTTATTCCAAAAGAGCTACCCACTCCTTCTTGCGGCACTCCGTCAATAAAAACCTTTACATGCTTTCCGCTGAAGCCATCCAGCATCAACTGCATATCAGACCCTACACCTCCAGACTCTCTCAACTTAAGTCCGGGAATCTTTGCCAACGCATCACCTAGATTTTTAGTTGTGTTCTGCATGTCTTTTGTTTCTACAGCAACCACATTATATGCCGAACGCTTAACACGCCCTACGCCTCCCGACACAACAACAACTTCATCTAGTGATGATTTCAGCTCTACCGTATCCACATCTGCTTTCGTTTTTTTTGACTTAGCATACACATTACCAATTCCTGACAAAATAAGCATTATAGCCAAGAATAGTTTAACAATCTGTTTTTCCACGTTTTAAATTCTACTGTTTTATTTATAAATATTTTTTTTGCAAAGTTCTTAAATCGACATAGAAGTCACAATCGCTAATATACGGTAATATATTTATTATTTTTCCTTTATTTAGGTTAACTACAATTAGTGATATTTTATATCTTTGCAACATAAATATTTTATATCTAATCACTTATTTAAATCACCAATGAGAAAATCATTATTTTTAGTACTTATTGCATGCTGCGCATCTTTTTTCGCAACTAGCTGCAACTCAAAAAAGGCTGCCGATGCGGCAACCGACCGTGATTCCACTTACACTACGTTATCCCATCCTGAATGGAGCCGCAATGCGGTAATCTACGAGGTAAACCTACGCCAATACACTCCATCGGCATCGGTTAACGAGTTTACTACCCACCTACCACGCCTAAAGGAACTAGGTGTAGACATTCTTTGGTTCATGCCTATTCACCCAATCTCTGAGCTTAACCGCAAGGGAGAACTAGGAAGCTACTATGCCGTTAAGGATTACAAAGGCTTCAACCCCGAATTCGGCACAATTGACGAATTTAAAGAAATGGTGAAAAAAGCACACGAACTCGGCATGAAAGTCATCCTTGACTGGGTACCTAACCACACCGGTTGCGACAACGCTTGGGTGACAGAGCATCCCGATTGGTACACACTCAACGAAGAAGGCAAAATGTTCGGACCATTCGATTGGACCGATGTATATGAATTAAACTACGATAACAAGGAAATGCGCGCAGCTATGGTAGATGCCCTTAAATTCTGGTTGACCGACATCAACGTCGACGGTTTCCGGTGCGACGTGGCCGGTGAAGTGCCAACCGACTTCTGGGACGAAACCCGCCCTCAACTGCAAGCTGTTAAGCCTGAACTTTTCATGCTAGCCGAAGCAAGCAAGCCTGAACTACAAAAGCACGCATTCGACATGGGTTACAATTGGCCTATGAAAGACCTGTTCAGCGAAATTGCTGCTACAGCTGGTCAATACACCTTCAAGAAAGAAGGTGAGCCTATGCGTACTTTCCCAATCAAGCATGCCATAGCGATAGACTCTCTCCTTGCTGATCAATCTGTCAATTACCCCAAAGACAGCTACTTAATGAACATGATCACAAACCACGACTTAAATTCATGGGAAGGAACTGAGTTTGAACGACTTGGCAATTTGACCGATGCCTTTGCGGTGCTTTCTTACACATTGCCAGGCATGCCTTTGATATATACGGGTCAAGAAACTGGATTGAACCGAGCATTCGAGTTCTTCAAGAAAGACGAAGCTCCTGCATGGGAACCTCGTAACGAATTCTTCACATTCTACCAAAAACTTAACACATTGAAGCACAACCAAGCAGCCCTAAATGCCGGTGAAGATGGCGGCAAGATGATTCGCTACAACACTAAGAGCGACGATCTTTATATCTTCAGCCGTAGCGTAGAAGGCTCTGAAGTGCTTGTATTAGTAAACCTAGGTAAAGACGAACAAGCCATTGAGTACGTAGCCGAAACTCCAGCCGCAAATGGTAAAGTCAACTATTTCACTGGTGTAGCTGAAGAACTTCCTGCAAGCCTAAAGGCAGGTGAATACCGAGTATACACCAACAAGTAATAACAGAACAATTACTCATTAAATTAAACCTTTAAGAAAATAGGTTGTCTAAACATCAAAGGTCGTAGGCAACCTATTTTTTCATATTATCCATGAACAATAAAAAGGCAGACATAACAAAACTCAATTCAAACAACACCTTCAAGAAACTGGTGAAAAAGACAGGGAGCAAAATTATAAACCCTATCTTGATTTTATATTACGTCCTCAGATCAAGAAACGTATCGTTTTCCGAGAAAGCCAAGATTTGCGGAGCATTAGGCTACATTATCTTCCCCTTTGATTTTATACCCGACATCATCCCATTTGTAGGATATGGCGACGACCTCGCCACGCTTATATGGGCTATCCGCACCGTTTACGCCAACACCACGCCCGAGATGAAAGACCAAGCACAAAAGTTGCTCGACCGATGGTTTGATTAATAAAGATAACAACGGAAAAGCGGCACGCCATTGCCACGTACCGCCTTAACACACTTTTTTTAATCCTCCCTATACTCCAGTATATCACCAGGCTGGCAATCAAGAGCCTTACAAATAGCATCTAGCGTAGAGAAACGCACAGCCTTAGCCTTACCCGTTTTCAATATCGATAGATTAGCAAGTGTCAAGCCCACTTTCTCCGACAGCTCGTTAAGCGACATCTTTCGCTTTGCCATCATCACATCAAGATTAACTATTATCGCCATACCTTATTATATAGTTAGATTATTTTCCTCCGCAACATCAGCCGCTTTGCTATATAATATGGCAAATGCTACTGCTATCGCCGGTATTCCGAACACAGTTCCTTCAACGGTAATTTGGTCAAATACCCCACTCAACACCATCATACCAAGTTGCCCAGAGCAGAAATCATAAAACACCCATAGCACCGCCCATGCTACTAAATACTTAACGCTCGACTTGTCGAAAAGCAAACCACGCTTAATGCACGCTAGTTGCTTTATCAAGAATGCCAACTGCACAGCCACTAATGCTATCGAGAACATGCAATAAGACAAAATTATGCCTATTTGCAGCGATTCATAACCGACCCGCAACTGCACACCATCCCACATAAGAGTGTTCACGCTCCTGCCCACTGTCCAATACAGCCAAAACAACGACATCGCAACTGCAGCGATTGTCACGCCTAACATTTGTTTATAATACTTCGATGTTTTCATCTCATTTTTAAGTTTAACGTTATTACAATTTTATCCCATGAGCATTTACAACCGGTTATAATTTCACTCATTTCATGGCACAAAGATACACATTATTTATCGTTTTTCAATAAATAATTCAATTTAATTAGTAATTTAATTCTATTTAACTTAACGCTAAACCCTATGAAAGGTACAATCAACTCACCACTGACTCACGATTCAAATCGGAGTAAGGATAATATCCCTTCTTTTTAAGCAACGACAATAACTTATCACCACCATTGTCCATCGCATACTGCATTTTACCTAGCACGGCCTCCATACCTTCCACTTTCTGCTCATAATATTTTTCCCACTCTTCATCAGTAAATTCTAGTCGAGGCTTAGGAGTTTTTTTTAACTTTTTACATGCCACAAATGCTATTGACACCACAATCAACACCGCTATTGAAATTAAAATCTTCATGGTTTTCTATTTTTAATTACTACTCAACGAATCAATATCGCACCAACAAATATAGCACTTCCACACTAATTAGACAAATCGGCAGGGTAGACAAATCAAACTGCCGGAAAAGTTGCTCATCGGAAAAAATTATCGAACCAATTCATACAACAAGGTGCTTGACCTCATCTATCAGCAAACCAACGAATTACGAGGGGCAAAAAAAGGCTTAATATGCAAAAAGTAGGCTGAAAAAGTATTCACCAGTGTCTAATATGCA
>CAZSHA010000030.1:0-25218 GCA_964606575.1 uncultured Muribaculaceae bacterium
CGTCAACAATCATACCACCCTTAGTGCGGCACTTGATGTAACCCTTGATGATCTCATCGTTCTCAAGAGCTTGGTTAACACGATCCCAGCTCTTAGCAGCACGCGCCTTACGGTGAGAAAGAAGAAGTTGACCCTTCTTGTCCTCTTGGTTTTCAATAAATACTTCAACTACGTCACCTACCTTCAAATCTGGATTGTAACGGAATTCGTTGAATGGGATAATACCGTCTGACTTGTAACCGATGTTAACCACTACCTCACGCTTGTTAAGTGCGATAACAGTACCTTCTGTTACATCTTTGTCCTTAATAGTGTTCAAAGATTCGTCGTAGGTTTTCACCAATTCTTCTTGGGACTTTTCCCCTTGTGTTTCGCCTTTTTCATAGGCATCCCAATCGAAATCTTCGATTGGAGAATTTTTCAATTCGCTCATTTAAATTAGTTAATAAAATAGTTAATAATCTCCACTAGCATCATTGCCAGATATTCAACGTGCAAAGTTAATCATAATTTCCTATATTACAATCACTTTTGCTATATTATTTCACTTTTTTAATCGAAAGCAGGCTATTTGCGACAACGCTCACGCTACTCAAAGCCATCGCCGCGCCAGCTATCATAGGATTCAACAAGAATCCGTATATAGGATAAAGCACACCTGCTGCTATAGGCACTCCTATCATATTATAGATGAATGCCCAAAACAAATTCTGGCGAATCGTGCGAACTATACGCTTCGACAGCCTTATCGCATCAGGTATTTTGCGTAAATCATTTTTTACAATCGCCATTTTGGCTACATCCAAGGCGATGTCGCTACCTTGCCCCATCGCAACACCCATATCGGCTTGAGCCAAAGCGGCACTATCGTTGATACCATCACCCACCATAGCCACACAATGCCCCTCGCTCTGCATCTGCTTTATAAAACCAGCCTTATCTTGCGGAAGCATCGATGCTTCATAATATTTTATTCCGACTTGTGCCGCTACGGCTTCAGCCGTCGAGCGGTTATCTCCTGTAAGCATATATACGGAAACACCCATATCATGAAGTTGAGCAACCGCCTCAACAGATGTAGACCTTACGTTGTCGGCTATCGCCACGACAGCTAGCGAACGCGCGGCATCGGCTATCCATATAACGGTTTTGGCACTTTGTTCCAACTCATTCGCCCTAACCTCCAAGTCTTCTTCCATTCTCACTTTTCGGGATTTCAAGAATTTTGCATTGCCCACATAATAAGTCTTTCCGTCCACTACACCTTTCAAACCGCCTCCTGTAACGCTCTCAAAATCGTCTACAGTCAGCAAGCTAGCACCCAAGGGCTTGAAATGGCGTACAACAGCCTCGGCTAGAGGATGTTCCGACCTGCCCTCGATAGAAAACAACACATTCTCCACATGAACCACATCTACCTCATGCCCCATAACAACATCCGCCACCTCTGGATGCCCCTCAGTGATTGTACCGGTTTTATCCAGCACCACAACATCTATTTTCCTAGCCACTTCAAGACTCTTTGCATCCTTTATCAATATGCCTTGCTCCGCACCTTTACCTATCCCCACCATTATAGCGGTAGGCGTAGCCAACCCCAAAGCACATGGGCATGCGATAATCACGACGGTTACGAACGCTAGTATTCCACGCACCACGCCTTCATCACCACCAAAGGCAATCCATACAACCATTGAAAGCAAAGCAACCGACACTATCACCGGAACAAAAACACCCGCAATCTTATCAACGATACGTTGCACTGGGGCTTTGCTGCCTTGAGCGTCTTGAACCATTTTTATAATCATTGACAGCATTGTCGCCGCTCCCACTTTTGTCGCCCGAAAACGTAAAGCACCCTTTTGATTGATAGTACCGGCGAACACATCGCTACCGATTTCTTTATATACAGGCACAGCCTCTCCGCTCAACATGCTTTCATCCACATACGAGCCACCTTCAGTCACCATGCCGTCTACTGGGACTTTCTCACCAGGTCGAACCGCCACTACATCACCCGCCTTTATCGTTTCTATGGCGACCTCACGTATCTTGCCATCCTCGCCGACCAGCATAGCCGTTTTAGGAGCAAAACCTATCAGTTTCTTTATAGCCGTAGAAGTATTTCCTTTTGCCTTTTCTTCCAGCATACGCCCAAGCATGATAAATGACACTATCATACTGGATGCCTCAAAATAAACATGAGGTTCAACACCGCGCTTCATCCAAAATTCGGGGAATAACATATTAAAAACGCTAAACAAATATGCTACGCCCACGCTCAACGCCACCAACGTATCCATGTTTGCCGTCTTTTGCTTCAATTGTTTCCAAGCATTGACAAAAAAGCCTCGTCCAAAATAG
Source organism: uncultured Muribaculaceae bacterium (assembly GCA_964606575.1). Lineage (GTDB taxonomy): Bacteria > Bacteroidota > Bacteroidia > Bacteroidales > Muribaculaceae > RGIG4576. The sequence continues at coordinate 2,365 of CAZSHA010000030.1, forward strand.
GACACGACAGGAGTTGCGAGAGCTGCCATTATCACATTAGCGTATGGAATAAGGTGCATTAAGAACATCGATATTAACATTATAGGCAACGACAATGACACCGACCATATAGTATTAGATTTCAACTCCCTATAATTAGACTTTTCCAGCATCTCCACCTCTGCCTTAGCCTCTTCACCGCCAGCTATCACCAGCTGAAAGCCCATGCCAGCCACAACCTTAGCCAAATCGTTTGGACTCGTGACAGAAGAATCATATTTCAATGACACATTATTGGCAGCCAAGTTCACCACACAATCTTGTACCCCCGCTTGTTTCCCCAGCACTTTATCAATCCGTGCGGCACATGCAGCACATTGCATCCCCAGTATAGGATACACCCTAGTTTCTATTTTATTATTATTTTCAGCCATACATCATTTTTCACAACAACAAAAGAAAACATCATTTTGTTCCTCACTCCGTTTTCCGACACTCACCCAAAAGCACATTAACCCAAACATACCATTGTTCCACAACTCATCCTTATTATTTTTCACAAAGATAATCAAAAACTTCTTTCGATTTGAGATAATTAATTCTTATCTTTGTTTTCATGAAACAATTTATATTAACTATTATGGCAATAGCCTTAGGGTGTGCTTGCTCTTGGGCTGTGGAATACGACAAAGAATTTGCAAAATACGGATTGGTTGATGTACAAACTATCGATAGTTCAATAGCCGTTGAGCTTAAATATTCAACCAGCGACAATTTCATGGGTATAAATATGTACGGCAATCTGCACAAAGCATATCTTCGCCCAGAAATAGCCTATATGGTAGTAAAAGCCCAGAAACTACTGAAAGCCGTTGACCCTGACTATTCTCTTATCATTTATGACGCCGCACGCCCTTTAAGCGCTCAAAAAATGATGTATGAGAAAGTGCAAGGTACAAAATTCCAACGATACGTAGCATACCCATATAACGGAGGTGGACACCACAATTTCGGATGTGCCGTAGATGTCACTATCCTATATAAAGGCAAGCCACTTGATATGGGTACTGGATTTGACAGTTTCGATACGCTATCGCACACAGACAATGAAGAAACAAATCTAAAGAACAAGAAATTAAGTCAAGAGGCTTACGACAACCGCAAACTACTACGTTCGGTAATGACAAAAGTGGGATTCAACGTAGAACGTTGCGAATGGTGGCATTTCGACTATTACAAAATCAAAGATGCCCGCCGTCGCTTTAAAGTTCTTGATTTTTAAGGATTGAATCACATAGGATCCACATCGTAATATAATATGACCGATTTCATTCGGCTATCAACGGTAAGCATACTCTCGTATACCTGCCTTAATATATTTTTCACCTTAGGCATAGAAGCCTCATTCTCCATTTTTAGGACAATTTGGCGTATGTACAAGTTTTGCACACGAGCCACCATAGGCGGTTCTGGACCTAGCACCCTATGCTTGAACACCTGACGTAACATATTGCTGTAACGCACCGACATCTCGGTCAAAACGCTATCGTCACGATGCTTTAAATATATGTTTATAATACGAGCAAATGGAGGATAGCTGAACCGTTCTCGCTCACCTAACTCATAGCTATAAAATCCTATATAATCGTGATTTTTCACAAACTTGATTACTGGATGGCTCACATCGCTCGTTTGAATAACAACCATGCCCTGTTTGCTCTTTCTTCCAGCACGACCGCTCACTTGCTCCATCATATCAAATGCACGCTCATTCGAGCGGAAATCCGGAAAATTTATCATCGTATCGGCATTAAGTATACCTACCGTACTAACGCCAGCAAAATCAAGCCCTTTCGTCACCATCTGAGTACCCACAAGCACATTCATTTTCCTTGATGAGAAGTCGTCAATCAATTTCTCATAGCTGTTCTTATTGCGTGTAGTGTCTAAATCCATACGTGCAATCTTATCATCTGGGAAAACGCTTTCCACCTCATCTTCCACCCGCTCAGTGCCATAACCGATAATTTCCACATCAGGCATTTTGCACGCAGGACACACGCTAGGCAACTGCATGGTATATCCGCAATAATGGCATTTTAACACATTCAGATGTTTATGATATGTGAGTGACACATCGCAATTCTCACATGCGGGAATCCATGCACATTGTTTGCATCGCACCATCGGAGCATAACCACGCCTATTCTGAAATAATATCACTTGCTCACCAGCATCAAGGCTATGCCTACACAAGTATATCAATCGTCCAGAGAACAAGCCCTTCATTTCTTTCTTCTTGCGAGCTTCCTTCGTATCAACCACCTCAACTTGAGGCATTTCTAAATCTTCATATCTTTTAAGCAACGACACCAAGCCATATCGCCCAGTTTCAGCATTACGGTATGATTCTACAGCAGGCGTAGCCGATCCCAACAAAGTCTTTGCACCATGCATCGAAGCCAACACAATAGCCGCATTTCTTCCGTTATATCTTGGAGCTGGGTCTTGCTGCTTGTAACTGGTATCGTGTTCCTCGTCCACTACAACTAAGCCCAAATCGGCAAAAGGCAAAAACACTGCCGAACGCACACCTATCACAACACATGGTTCATTGCTATTCAACAACTTTTTCCATATATCTACACGCTCATTGTCCGAGAATTTCGAATGATATATAATGAGTTTTTCTCCGAATATTAATTGCAACCTTTGTGTCAACTGGGTGGTCAATGCTATTTCAGGAACTAGATATAGCACTTGTCTACCTTTTTTCAGCACATCGTCTATAAGATGCACATATACAGATGTCTTGCCACTAGAAGTAACCCCATGCAACAAAGTTATGTTCTTCTCCTTAAAGCTGTCTTTGATTTCTAGATATGCTCTTTGTTGTTCATCGCTTAAAACAGGCTTATCTTGCAAGCTCGTAAAACGATTGGCAAAACGATTTATCTCTTTTTTGTACTTCTTGAAGATTCCTTTTTCAACTACCGCACTCAGCACCGCTTGCGATACGCCTGCCCTTTTGAGCAAGTCATCAAGCCTAACCTCTTTAGGCTCACCGCTTTGCATCCATCTCGATAAATCCAAATAGGCAAGCAATAACGACTCTTGTTTATTGCTACGATGCACCTTATCAAAGCATCCATGCAACCCATTTTCATCACCATGTTCCAAATTCAAGGCAATAAACGATTCGGTCTTAGGACGATAATTGTTCACAACCTTCTCAGCAACATATACGGCATCCTTTTCCAGCATACGGCTCACTATAGCTTCAACATTCTTAAAACCCGTAGCTTTAGCTATATCTCCGAGTTGCACTTTATCACGAGCTGCTATTAAATCATATATGATTCGTTCTCGCTCACCGAGTACGCACCCATCACTGTCTTCATAATCGGGATTAACAGTCACAAAGGTTTCACTTTCAACCTTTAAGCCTGCAGGAACTGCTGCCTTAAACACTTCACCCTGCGAACATAAATAATATTCAGCCACCCAAGACCAGAATTTCAATTGAGGATGTCGCAAAATGGGAGCTTCGTCAAGCAAAGAGAGAATTTCTTTCACCTCATAACCTTTAGGCTCATTATGATGTACCATCACTACAATTGCCGTATAATACTTTTTCCTTCCGAAAGGAACAAGTACACGGCAACCCGTTTTCACATCCCTCATCACATCAGGAATGCGATAAGTGAACGTGCTATATAGCGGCAACGGCAAAATCACCTCGGCATATCGTGTCATAGCACCTCCACTAATAAAATAATACTATATCAAGAATCTTCTCTTAAAAGAAATATGTGGCAGTCACCTTCAGATTACGGTTTCTTGCCGAGAAATCATCTAGCAGTTTTGTTTTAACCGCATAGCTCATGCCCCAACTATAGCTGGCATTCACTTGAACCTTACGCAAAATTTCACAACCTATACCCAATTGTATACCAAATTCACCTCCCGCATAAGAGAATGCTTCTAGTTTATTATGAGCCAGCAAGAACGAAAATTCAGGTCCTACAAACAGGATAGGCATAAGCGTATTTTCAAAACCGTTTAAATTCTTAAACTTGAATTTCAAATTTAAAGGAATCTCTAGATAATGCAATGTGCATGAGTTTACTCCATATCCTTGGCTTGCCCAAATAGGCCGTTCTCCCAAATGAAGGTCAGCACCACGTTGCGTGTATAGCATCGAAGCATCAACACCAAAACCGATACCAGGAATCATAAGCTCACCTGTTACGCCCACTGTCGCCCCAGCCTTGCTGTCTATGGTAAACAATTTCTGGTCAAAATTCAATTTGCTCATATTTACTCCAGCCACAACACCCCATCTAGATTCTTGTGCTGATATAGAACTTACGCCAAATATGGCAACACATAGCAATACTATAGATAATATCTTTTTCATTCTTCCTAATTAAGTGTCACTTTTTAAAATTATATGCAAATCTACCATATTTTATTGTTAACCACAAAAAAAATCGGCATTTCCTCCAAATACGATAGCCGTATCGGCGAAAATGCCAATCTTTTTATTGTTTTTTATCTTTTTAGAACATATAAGCGGCAGTAACTGTCCAATATCTGTTCTTTCCTTCAATTCCAGCAGCACCGCCATCCTTTTGTCCTGTAAACTCTAGTGCCTTTGTTATACCTAGACCGTAGCTAGCGCTTACTTGAAGATGCTTAACCACTTCAACACCAAGACCAAAGTTCCAAGCAACGTCACACTTCTTACTCTTCACGAAATCTTTAATTTCGTCTTTACCTGTCTTGAATGCGAAGCTAGGACCAGTGAACAAATATGGAGTCAAAATATTGCTGATAACTGGAATACCAAATTTATATTTCACGTTGATAGGAAGTTCGATATAATCACGATTCATCTTTCCGCCATCACCATCTTCAATAGCACTACGGTGAACATACATCAATGATGCGTCAAGACCCAAATTGATAATAGGTACAGTAAACTCACATACGATACCGCCAGTAAAACCAGCTTGATTGTCGCTATCAGACAAATCGTTCCAAGCGTCTTCACTAAAGTGTAAATTATTCAAAGCCACACCAGCTTTCACACCGAAACGGAAACCGCCCGCCGATGCTGTAGTTCCCAATAGCACTACAGCTATTGCGACCATTAGAAATCTTTTAACATTCTTCATAAAATCTTAATTTGTTTAGTTATATTTAGCACAAATATAAATACTTTTTTACAATTCACCAATTATCTCACATTTTATTAACAAAATAATAAGCAAAAATCCTTACCTTTGCAATATTATGGATGAAACGACAAGACTAAACATTGAAGAGAATATCGTTAAAATGCTGAAAACGGTATTTGACCCCGAAATTCCTGTTGACGTTTACAACCTTGGACTAATTTATAACATCGATGTTCAAGACAACGGTCACGTCCGCATAGACATGACACTCACCGCTCCCTCATGCCCGGCATCAGAGTTTTTGATGGAAGATATTCGCATGAAAGTAGAAAGCGTTGAAGGAGTAAAAAGCCTTGATGTGCAACTGGTGTTCGAGCCTGAATGGGACAAAGACATGATGAGCGAAGAAGCTAAATTAGAATTAGGTTTCCTTTAACCACCTAATTTATATAATAAGATGGAGAAACTGACATACTTTCTTTCCGACTTTCACCTAGGTGCAACATATATAGGCAATCCCAAGAATGCCGAGAGGCGTATCGTACAGTTTCTTGATTCCATAAAGGACAAAGCCAGCGAAATCTATCTTTTAGGCGACATCCTAGACTATTGGTACGAATACCGTCACGTCGTTCCACGTGGTTATACACGTTTTTTCGGCAAATTAGCCGAGCTTTCCGATTTGGGTATTAAGATATACTGGTTTATCGGGAACCACGACATCTGGATTTTCGACTATTTGCCATCTGAATTGGGCATCAAAGTAATAGACGGTATCGACATACAAGACATTAAAGGTAAACGTTTTTTCTTAAATCATGGCGACGCTATAGGCAAAAGGAAAGCTTCATTCCGATTTATCCGATGGCTATTCAGGAATAAGTTCTGTCAAGCACTATATTCTATGCTTCCATCAAGCCTAACTATCCCATTTGCTCACAATTGGTCTAGCCATAGCCGAAAAAGCGAGAACAAAGGTTCTGTCAACGAATGTCTATCACACATCATAAGTTTCGCAAAACAACATTCAGCAAAGCATCCAGATATTGATTATTACGTGTTCGGCCACTTGCATATCGTAGCCGACGAAGCAGTATCCAATACCGCCAGATGTGTCATTTTAGGCGATTGGATTGACAAGTTCTCTTATGCAACATTCGATGGAGAAAAACTGACAATAGACTTTTACCGAAACATAAAAATCTAAAAAAACTTAACAGAGCCAAAAGCATTAACAGATAGCATTTTGCCACACAGTTACATTGCGATCCCGAATATTTAGCTACATTTGCAATCAAAATACCACAAAGAATAAGCAAAAATGGCAAAAAGCACATTATACTAATTAAAAGATATTTAATGTAGCACCAGCTCCGACTTATTAAATTAACTATATTTAACACTAAAACAACATGTACACCAAATAGCTAACTACAAGCAACTTACATATAATATACATTTGTATAAACTTATTCAAAATCCGAAAACATATTTTAAAACATATTTTTTAATTTGCCCTATTCAAAAATAAGGGCTTATATTTGCAACATAAACCTAAAACAATCTTTTTTACCTTAAAAAAAATTATACCTATTGAAGACCTAAAAAGCGACTTTGTTGAAAAGTTGCTTTTTATTTTTTTATCAAATTTGTTTTTACTTATTTTGCAATAAAATGAATACTGAATGACTAAATACGCAATCATTGTAGCTGGCGGCAAAGGCTCTCGTTTCGGAAGCGATATCCCTAAGCAATTCCTCCTCTTATCAGGAGTGCCTGTGCTTATGCACACTATTAAAAAATTTGCCGATTGCGATGCTAAAACTCTGGTGGTGTTACCTAAAACTCAAATTCCATATTGGGAGGAGTTATGCAACAAGCATAAATTCGACATCTACCACACAGTTGTGCATGGTGGAGATTCTCGTTTCTGTTCAGTCAAAAACGCACTCAATGAAATATCACCACTTCATGGCGACATCATAGCTGTACACGATGGGGTAAGACCTCTAGTCGACACCGTCACCATACAAAACGCATATCGTATAGCAGCCGAAAAAGGTAGCGCAATTCCCTCAACTGAAGTAACCGACAGCACCAGGCAATTAGATGAAGACGGATGGTCACATCCCCTACTCCGCTCATCTTTAAGATCTGTGCAAACTCCTCAAACATTTGACGCAATCTTGCTAAAATCAGCCTACAACGTTCCATTTTCCGAAGAATTTACCGATGATGCATCAGTTGTCGAAAAAACTGGACACAAAATCACACTTTTCGACGGCAACAAGAACAATATAAAAATCACACATCCTCTTGATTTGCTTATAGCTGAAGAACTCTTGAAAAATGAATAATATAATAAGACTCAATATTAAATATCTGAAAGGTGTTGGTCCCAAGCGAGCGGAATTGCTTGCAAAGGAGCTTAACATCTATTCTTATTATGACCTGCTATATTATTTCCCATTCCGATATATCGACAAAACGCACATACACAAGATAAGCGAAATCACAGGCGACATGCCTTCGATACAGCTAAAGGGCAAATTTATCACTTTCAATGAACAAGGCGAGGGTGCTAGGCGAAGACTACACGCTCTTTTCACCGACGGTACTGGCTCAATTGAAGTAGTGTGGTTCAACTCGATCAAGCGTTTTAAGGAGCAACTGAGAACAGGCACTGAATATATAATTTTCGGGAAACCCACTTTATACAACACGAGATACAGCATATCGCATCCAGAAATAGACGAAGCAAAGCCAAACAACGAAACAAAAGGGTTGAGAGGCATATACACTCTGACAGAAAATATGCGAAACCGCTCCATTTCGTCACGAACACTACAACAATTAGAAGAGAACCTATTAGCATCGATAAAAACTATTGAGGAAACCTTACCGCAACCCGTTTTAGATCAATACAAACTAATGGGATTGCATGAAGCCCTCGTTAACATACACATGCCCCGCTCTATACACGATCTGCAAAGAGCTCAATTACGATTAAAATTTGACGAGTTATTTTTTTTGCAACTCAACATATTACGCTTTACAAAAAACAGGAACAGCAAAATCATTGGGTTCAAATTCAACAAGATAGGCGACTTCTTCAATAATTTCTACAACAATGCGTTGCCTTTCCCTCTCACAAATGCCCAAAAACGCGTCATCAAAGAAATAAGGAAAGACATGGGCAGCGGAAAGCAAATGAACCGCCTACTTCAAGGAGATGTCGGCAGTGGCAAAACATTAGTTGCTGTGATGTCCACACTGATAGCCCTCGACAACGGCTATCAAGCGTGTATCATAGCACCCACCGAAATTCTTGCCACCCAGCATTATGCGACAGTAAGCGAAATGCTAGAAAAAATAGGCGTGAACGTAGCTTTACTTACAGGCTCAACAAAAAAATCAGATAGAGAACGCATCCATGAACAACTCACAAGCGGCAATTTACATATACTTATAGGCACTCATGCCGTATTAGAAGATACTGTAAATTTCCGCAACCTAGGATTAGTTGTCATAGATGAACAACACCGCTTCGGCGTGGCACAACGCGCTAAGATGTGGCAAAAGAACACCACTCCCCCACACATACTGGTTATGACTGCCACCCCGATACCACGCACACTAGCAATGACCGTATACGGAGATTTAGATGTTTCGGTCATCGACGAGCTACCACCTGGACGAAAGCCAGTCACCACAGTACTGCGTTTCGACAACAACCGTCAAAACGTTTATCGCTTCATCGGCGACCAGCTCTCTTTAGGTCGACAAATCTATATCGTATACCCGCTCATACAAGAAAATGAGAAATTGGATTTGAGAAACCTCGAAGAAGGGTATGAAATAATAAAAGAAACATTCCCAAGTTATAAAGTTTGTTTCGTCCACGGCAAGATGCGTCCAGCCGAAAAAGATTACCAAATGCAACTTTTCGTGAGCCACAAAGCCGACATCATGGTAGCCACCACAGTGATTGAGGTCGGTGTAAATGTACCTAACGCATCTGTAATGGTAATCGAGAATGCCGAAAGATTCGGACTGGCTCAACTCCACCAACTTAGAGGAAGAGTGGGACGCGGAGCCGACCAGTCATATTGCATACTCATGTCTAATCAAAAGCTGAGCAAAGATACACGCCACAGGTTGAAGGTCATGACCGAAACCAATGACGGATTTGTGGTGGCAGAAGAAGATATGAAATTGAGAGGTCCAGGCGACATGGAAGGAACACAACAAAGCGGCATATCGTTCAACTTGAGAATTTCAAACCTCGCACATGACGGTCAAATTGTCCAAATAGCCCGTGATGCAGCATCCGAAATAATAGATAGTGACCCTACGTTATCTCACCCAATACACAAGCGCCTAGCAGAACAATTGACATTCTTATTCCAGAAACAAGCAAACTGGAGTTTGATAAGTTAAGACACTCTTATGGGCAATTCATTGCCTAACAATTAATTATAATTAATTAACATACCACAATAGCACAAACTAACATCCTATATATCAACTTATTAATATCAAACCTTTCATAAAATGCCACAATTCTCATATATAACTATCAAATAATCATATTTTTATATTCAAATTTTAATTCCTAACTTTGAAAAGTTTTAAACCTAGAATAAGAATCATGGAAAAAACCTTAGTTATACTTAAACCATCGGCTATGGGTAGAGGAATCGCAGGTGAAGTAATCACCAGATTTCTAAACAAAGGACTCGTTATAGCTGGAATTAAAATGATACAACTAACCGACGAACTTCTCGACGAGCATTATGCTCACCTCATTGAGAGGCCATTTTTCAATAGGATTAAAACATCAATGAAAGCGTTGCCAGTAATCGTTATGTGCTTGGCGGGTAAAGAAGCCGTGCAAGTAGTACGAACAATGATAGGCGCTACAAATGGCAGGAATGCGGCTCCTGGCACGATACGCGGAGATTTCAGCATGAGCGGACAAGAAAACATCGTCCATGCTTCCGATTCGGTTGAAAACGCAGCAATAGAGCTCAACCGTTTTTTCAAGCCAGAAGAAATATTCGATTATACTCCTGCCATGATTAATCTGCTTTATGCTTCCGATGAGCTATAAAGCAATATAACGGACAAAAGGATATATTTGAAAATGATTTTTTTGAAACTTAAAAAAATTATCGGTGCAGGTTTAATTACGGTTTCGGCATTTTGTTTCTCTCAATTTGCCGAAGCACAAAATTTGCAGTCGGTAACCAACTACACAAAAACCCACGAAAGGCTTCTTGCTCACCAATCTAAAGTTCAAGACCAAATAAAATTGGAAGAAACCGAGATATTCGCCAACCAATGGATTGAAGAGGAAGAACCTGAAATGGATATTTACACAGAAGGCTGGGACAGCAAATTGGTAAACCCCTACAACCCCGCCAATGTGCCAGACACAAAACAAATAGACGTGAGCAAGTTCTGCATACCATGCCCTGGTAGAGTAACCTCTCCATACGGCTATCGCCCACGTTTTCGCAGAATGCACAAAGGGATTGACTTGAAATTGCAAACGGGCGACACCGTATATGCAGCTTTTAGCGGAAGAGTCCGCTTAACCAACTACGAACGCCGCGGCTACGGTTACTACATTATCCTACGCCATGAAAATGAATTGGAAACCGTATATGGGCATTTGTCTAAATTCTTAGTTTCCGACGGAGAAGATGTCAAGGTTGGTCAACCTATTGCTCTTGGAGGCAACACAGGTCGTAGCTTCGGTTCACACTTGCACTTTGAAACACGTTTCATGGGATATGCTATCAACCCTGCCGCAATTTTCGACTTCGAGAACAAAACTACACATACCGACTTTTACACATTCGACAAGCGTACATTCAAAAAAGCACGTGATTATTCACCTGCATCAAGATACAAATCCTCTGCCAGCAAGAACAAATACCGCAACAAGGCAACCTACAAGGTTCGCAAAGGTGACAACCTCGGTAAAATTGCGGCAAGACACGGAGTTTCAGTTTCTCAATTGTGCCGCTTGAACGGTATAACAAAGAAAACTACACTAAGCATAGGAAAGGTGCTTAGAATAAAGTAGAAACAAACCTAAACAACATACAACAAAAAACTTTTCTCATAATAAACAAAGCGAAAGCGAGATACCGCCGTGAGGCAGCATCTCGCTTAAAATATATGGATAAAAAAACAAAAAAGCCTACAGCATTATACGCTATAGGTTTCCTCGATTTAAACTAATCCTCTTTATCAGCCCAAAATTTCCCTCAATTCCATTAGGCTCGGATTCTCCGCCACTATTCTGCCTTTCCTATCTAGCAATAGTGTTCTCATGCCTCGACCAAGTTGATAACGAGAATACAAATCAGATCGCTCTCCATCTTGATCATAAAATTGTGAGTTTTTCGCCAATCCGTCATTCTTTAGTAACTCCTTGTAAAGTTCCAAAGAACGATCAAAATTAACAGCCACATAATCTACTCCATCCATGTTACGCAACATTCTATCATATTGAATATTCGCTATGCGAGATTCAGCATCTGCCGAACTCCAAAATGAAAGTAACACATATCTTCCTTTCAACTGCTGTAATTCTATACGTCCAGACTCATTCTCAATTGAAAAATTAGGAGCAACATACCCCAACTTTCCTTGACTCGGGTTTGAACTATAAGCAGTAAAGAAAATAACGAATAGACATGCCATCACAATCGTCAATAATGTTTTCTTCATTCTTTTCGTTTTAATTCACAACTATAGGCGCACTCCCTTGCAGGCTCTCCCGCACGCACCTTCGCCGATTTTCGGCTCTGCCTTATGCCATTTCACAGAATTCACATTCTTCTATAGCACGATTTGACAATGCAAAGATAATACAAAATATTTTATTCACAAAACCCAGTCACAAGTCTTACATATTTAACATTCTGTAATACAACACATTGCAAGACAAGCAAAGTAGCACCCTTTTAACATATTAAATACATTTTTGGTTATTTAGTTAAAACAGCGGTACAATAAGCATTTCAAGCAATACAACACACACCAAAATCGTACAAATTTAACACTTAAGCACCCACTCCCAATTATTAAAAAACACTTGTATTCACCATAAAAATATTCAATCTAGGTTGTTTAAAAAATTATCACTATTTTTGAAGAAAATATTATTACAACCCTAAAAATGGAAACTAACGAGCTAGAATTAATACTCATAAACATAGCAGGGAAAGACCGTCCAGGCTTAACATCAGCGCTTACAGAAATATTGGGTAAGTATGACGCATCTATTCTGGATATAGGTCAAGCTGACATACACCACACACTTTCATTGGGTATACTGTTTAAAACCACCAGCGAACGTAGCGGTACAATAATGAAAGAACTGCTATTCAAAGCGGGCGAGATGAACGTATCGATTCGGTTCACTCCTATCACTATAGATGCTTACAACGAATGGGTGGACAGGCAAGGCAAGCATCGCTGGATTATTACGATACTCGGACGGCGAATTACGGCAAAACAAATTGCTGCAGTTTCTAAAATAGTTGCCGAGCAAGAACTGAACATCGATGCCATACAACGTCTTACCGGACGTGTTCCACTACACGAGGGCGAAGAAGCGATGAACAAATCATGCATCGAATTTTCGGTACGTGGCACTCCCACCGACAAAGCCCGCATGCAAAAAGAATTAATGGAACTAGCATCTACGCTCGACTTCGACGTGTCAATGCAAGAAGACACAATTTACCGCCGTAGCCGACGCCTAATATGTTTCGATATGGATTCTACGCTTATCGAAACCGAAGTTATTGACGAACTCGCCATGCGTGCTGGCGTAGGCGATGAAGTGAAAGAAATAACAGCTTCTGCCATGAGAGGTGAAATTGATTTCAGAGAGAGTTTCACTCGCCGAGTAGCTTTGCTGAATGGACTTGATGCCAGCGTAATGAAAGACATCGCAGAAAACCTGCCTATGTCAGAAGGCATTGAGCGACTTATGACGGTGCTCAAACGCACAGGCTATAAAATTGCTATATTATCGGGTGGTTTCACCTATTTCGGCAATTATTTAAAACAAAAATTCGGAATCGATTACGTATATGCCAACGAACTGGAAATCGTTGACGGGAAGTTAACAGGCAGGTATTTAGGCGAAATCGTCGACGGCAAACGCAAAGCAGAACTTCTTCGTCTTTTGGCTCAAGTAGAAAACGTAAATATCGCACAAACCATAGCCGTAGGCGATGGTGCAAACGATTTGCCTATGCTATCAACTGCTGGTCTTGGCATAGCCTACCATGCGAAACCGAAAGTTAAAGCCGGAGCTAAGCAGAGCATATCAACCATTGGCATAGATGGAGTGTTATATTTTATGGGATTTAAAGATTCTTTTATCACCGATAGCTCTAGCGAATTTCAATCAACATAAGCTATCACACCTCACATAAAGCTCTACAATATTATGAAAAAGATTATTTTTATTATAGCAACATTGGTGATTGCCTCCAATATGAAACTTCAAGCCCAATCAGTAGGCTTGGTTCTTAGCGGTGGCGGAGCTAAGGGTATCGCTCATATCGGAGCGATACAAGCTCTTGAAGACAACGACATCCCTATAGACTACATCACAGGCACATCTATGGGAGCTATCGTAGGTGGCTTGTATGCGGCAGGATACACGCCGAAAGAAATGATGGAGTTGCTAATGTCTAAAGAATTTGCCGACTGGTCGACAGGCGTGATAAATGATGATTTGACATACTACTTCGACCAGAAAGCCCCTACTCCAGCATTCTTCACTTTGAATTTTGCATTGAACGATTCTACAAAGTCTTCAAACATAGTGCCATCCAGCCTCATAAACCCTATTCCTATGAATTTCGCATTCATGGAATTATTTGCGGCTTATACTGCACAATGCAGTGGCAATTTCGACAAACTATTTGTTCCGTTCAGATGCGTGGCATCCGATGTTTTTAACAAGAGAAAGCTCGTGTGCAGCAAGGGTAGCCTTGGCGATGCCATCAGAGCTTCTATGTCATTTCCTATCGTGTTCAAGCCTATATATATGAATGGCGTACCTCTATTTGACGGTGGCATCTATGACAACTTTCCAGTAGACGTGATGCGTAAGGACTTCGCTCCTGGATTTATCATTGGTATTGATGTTTCCACCGCCAGTTCAAAAACAAACATGAACAACCTCGTAGACCAAGTGGAAACCATGATTATTCAAGACCACGGCACAATCTTCCCCGACTCAGCAGGAGTGAGAATGAACATAAATTTGAGCAAATTCGGACTTCTTGACTTCAACAAGGCAAAAGAAATATACAAAATAGGTTATGAGCATGCCGAAGCACTAATAGACTCTATAAAAGCTAAAGTCACACCACGTATTTCTAAGGAATCACGTATGCTGGCACGCAACATATTCAAAAGCAAAACGCCAGAAATCATATTTGACTCGGTTAATGTGACGGGTACTGAGAACGAGATGCAAAGCGAATACATAGAACGCATTTTCAAGCACAAGAGAAGCTCTCAATTTGATGTGGAAGAGGCTAAAACATCCTATTATCATACCATTTCATCACGCAAATTGAAGGACTTAATACCTACCGCAACATACAACGACAAGAGTAAGCGTTTCACGCTAAACTTAAAAGCTACGCCTAAAGATAAATACTATTTAAGCGTGGGCGGTTACCTCACATCTTCAACCAACAGCATGATATACCTTTCGGCTGACTACAGCACATTAAGCTTAAACTCTTTCGATGGTGGAATAAAGGCTTGGATGGGACAATCTTATTATGCAGGCGAGCTATCGTCTAAAATAGCTCTCAACACACGCATTCCTTCATACATAGGCATATCTGCCGTAGCATCAAAACAGAAATTCTATGAGAGCGATATGCTGTTCTACAGCGACGAGTTACCCACGTTCATTATCAATTACGACAGCCACGCACGGCTAACATACGCTATGGCAATCGGCAGAAAATCTAAAATGGATTTAAGCGTAGGTTATGGAAGTCTGAAAGACCATTTCTACCAATCCAACATAATGGACTTCACATCGTCCAAACAAGACCAAACGGTATATCATTTAGCACAAATCAAATTGAACCTAGAACGCAATTCGCTCAATCATCCGCTATACCCTACAGCTGGAAACATCTTCAAATTGTCGGCAAGCGGTATGACTGGCGACTACGAGTTTACCCCTGCACCTAACAATGACATTGAGGTTCTAAAAGAGAATAAAGATTTAACATGGGTTCAAGCCGAAATAGACATGGGCAACTATATACCTATCGGCAACCATTTCGTTCTCGGCACAAAGCTAAACGCCATAGCATCAACTAAAAAGTTAGTAGATAACTATACTGCCAACATTGTGCAAGCACCAGCGTTTTGCCCCACACCGTCAACCAAGAATTATTTCAATCCCGACTTCAGAGCCAATTCATACGTTGCCGCAGGACTCATTCCATTAGTGAAGTTGACCGACAACCTGCAATTACGCACCGAGTTTTACGCTTTCGCACCATTTAGAAAAATTACAGAAAATGCTGAGCTAAAAGCCGAATACGGCAAGTGGTTCGACCACCTAAGCTATATGGGAGAGGCATCAATTGTATATAATTTATCATTCGCCTCTTTCAGCATATATGGAAATTATTTAAGTTACCCATCAAGAAATTGGAATTTCGGAGTCAGCTTCGGCTTACTCTTCACAGCCCAAAAATTCCTCCACTAATCCCAAGATAATTAAAAAGAGGCTGCCCAACTGTTGAGTTGCTGGGCAGCCTCTGATTTCTATTTTACCAGTTTCATTTTAAGGGGTTATCCTCCGAAATCGTCGTAGTGGATATTTTCACGCTCTACGCCCAAACTGTCGAGCATCTTGTTCACAGCATTGCTCATAGGACCAGGACCGCACATATAATACTCTATATCTTCGGGGGCTTCATGATTCTTCAAATAAGTTTCATACATCACTTGATGCACAAATCCTGCCGTATACGCCACACCAGCAGCATCGGCAGCTGGATCGGGACGGTCAAGAGCCAAATGGAACTTAAAGTTAGGGAACTCCTTCTCTAATTGCAAGAAATCATCAAGATAGAACACCTCGTTCAAAGCTCTAGCACCATAGAAATAATGCATCTTGCGATCGGTCGTATGGAGAGTTTTAGTCATGTGCATGATTTGAGCCCGCAAAGGAGCCATACCAGCACCACCACCTACCCATATAATCTCCTTCTTAGAATCAAATATAGGATGGAAATCTCCATAAGGTCCACTCATTATCACCTTGTCACCGGGCTTCAACGTGAAAATATAAGACGAAGCTATACCTGGCATTACATCTTGGAAGCCAACTTCTGGTTTCGGTTTAAACGGAGGAGTAGCAATACGCACTGTTAACATAAAGCGGTCGCCTTCGGCTGGGTAATTAGCCATAGAGTAAGCACGCACCGTTTCTTCTGTATTCCTGCACTTCAAATCGAATAAACCAAACTTTTCCCATGATGGCAGGTATTCTGCACCAATAGATTCCTTATCTATATCCTTATTATAATCCATTTCATAGACAGGAATTTTGATTTGAGCATACGACCCCGGTATAAAGTTCATGTGCTCACCTTCAGGCAACGCCACTATGAACTCTTTTATAAATGTAGCCACGTTCTTATTTGAAATAACCGTACATTCATATTCTTTTATTTCTAGAACCGAGTCAGCCACTTCAATAGACATATTCTCTTTAACCTTAACTTGGCACCCAAGCCTCCATCCAGACTGTTGTTCCTTTCGGCTAAAATGCACCTTCTCTGTAGGCAAAATCTCACCACCTCCTTCGGTAACACGCACACGGCATTGTCCGCAACTACCCTTTCCGCCACAAGCCGAAGCCAAGAAAATTTTCTGGTCAGACAAACTTGTCAGCAAAGAGCTACCCACATTTACATCTATCTCCTTCTTTCCGTTGATGTCAATCTTAGCCTTACCGCCGACCACAAGATAATGCTTTGCTACAAGCAATATTACGACTAGCACAACAGTTACCGCCAAGAAGATTAACGCACTTGATATTATTGTCAATTCCATAATCGCATCCTCCTTATAATTTTATTCCCATGAAACTCATAAAGGCAATGCCCATGAGCCCTGTGATGATAAACGATATTCCAATTCCCCTCAACGGTTTTGGAATATTAGAATATGCCAATTTCTCTCTGATTGCCGCTATACCTACTATCGCAAGTAACCAACCGAGCCCAGAACCAGCTCCATACACCGTAGCAGTCCATGCCGAACCGAAATCACGCTGTTGCATAAACAAGCAACATCCTAAGATGGCGCAGTTTACGGCTATCAACGGCAAGAATATACCTAGCGAAGCATAAAGCGAAGGTGAAAACTTCTCCACAACCATCTCCACAAGCTGCGTCATCGAAGCAATCACGGCAATAAACATGATCAACGCTAAAAACGACAAATCCACATTTGCAAAATCATCGCCCAGCCATCGCAACGCTCCCGGCTGCAACACGTATGTATCGAGCAAATAATTAAGAGGTAAAGACACCACCAACATGAATGTTACAGCTACGCCTAAGCCGAAAGCCGTCTTCACATTCTTAGATACGGCTAGAAAAGAACACATACCCAAGAAATAGGCAAATATCATATTATCAATAAATATTGAACGTATAAACAGATTCAAATTTTCCATTTCCTAATGAGTTTTTAACGTGTTATCATTTTTCTTGCAACTCTTTATTACGTGAGCGGTGCGCCCATATAATACATGCTACTGTTATAAGTGCCATAGGAGGCAATATCATCAGACCATTATCCATATAGCCCATATCATAAAATGCTTGAGGTATCACCTTATAACCCATAATCGAGCCGCTTCCGAGCAATTCCCTGAAGAATCCTACAATCACCAAAATAATAGCATAGCCTATACCATTGCCTACTCCATCAAGAAAAGAAGGCCAAGGCTTATTGCTTAATGCGAAAGCTTCCAAACGCCCCATAAGGATACAATTAGTTATAATCAATCCTATAAATACCGACAAAGCCTTGCTCACCTCATAATTGTACGCCTTTAAAATCTGGTCTACCACTATCACAAGAGCAGCCACCACTACGAGTTGGACTATTATGCGTATATTATTAGGTATAGTATTTCTTATCAACGAGATAATCACATTCGAGAAAGCTAACACAGCCGTCACCGATATACCCATCACCAAAGCAGGCTCAAACTTAGCAGTCACCGCAAGCACCGAGCATATACCCAACACTTGAACAACTACAGGATTATCCTTTGAGAATGGATTAAATAATACTGCTTTATTTTTCTTCGACAACATAATATTCATTATTTAGAAGATTCTTTTTGTAATTTCTTTAAGAATGCGTCGTAATCGGACAAGCAATTAGCCAACATTGATTGTACTCCCTTGCTAGTGATTGTTCCGCCAGATATAGCATTCACATAATCAGCTCCATCGGTCGGTTTCTGCCCCGACTTCATCACATCTATCGAACGGAATATGCCATTTTTATATAACTGCTTATTCTCAAATTGAGATTGGAACGCAGCCGTTGATATTTCAGCTCCAAGCCCCGGTGTTTCACCAGAATGGGAGAAATATGCACCATACACTGATTCACCGTCAGCATTCACTGCCACATATCCCCACAGCGGTCCCCATAAACCAGCTCCGTATACAGGCAATATATACTTTTTCTCATCGCCATCAAGCACGCAGACGAAAACCGGTAACATTCGTTCATCAGCAGGCTTTTTAACCTCTGCCGCCATATTCACGGCAAACGCATCACCATCCACTCTGTCACCTTTATCATTGACAATAAAGCTCTCTGTTATATACTTGTTATAAGTAGACTTAACATCCCCTTCTGGGGCGGTAATATGCACAGCACTTAGGATTTGCCGGCGTTTGTCGTTGGCAATATTCTCATCCTGCTTGGGTTTCAACGCCATATATGTAACTGCAAGCACCACTCCTACCACCACTACCATAATAGCGGAATAGAGTATCGTATATATATTACTTTGCTTATTCATAATCTCTTATTTCATTTTACACGGTTAAGGCGGCGACGTATATTGGCTTGTACCACACAATAATCGATGAGCGGTGCAAACGTATTCATCAACAGAACAGCAAGCATCGCCCCTTCAGGATAACCACCGTTATACACACGTATCAATATCGCAAACACTCCTACTAAGAATCCATAAATATACTTGCCTATCTCAGTTCTAGCTCCAGTCACCGGATCTGTTGCCATAAACACTGCGGCAAAAGCAAAACCACCATAGCATATATGCTCAATAGGTGTCATCATAGAGGCTGGATAAAGCGGCGTTGCGAACGCATTACAAACGCTTCCCATCACAAAACCTCCGACAAATACCGAAAGCATAACCTTCCACGATGCAATACCAGCATACAACAATATAACCGCACCTATTAATATACATAATGTGGAAACTTCACCCACCGAACCAGGAATAAGTCCAACAAACGAATCCCACAACGAAATGGGGTCGCCCACCACATTAATTATACTTATCTTATCGGTCGCTGTAGCCACTTGCCCTAGAGGAGTAGCACCAGAGAATCCGTCGACAATCGCACCTTTACCTATACCGAAAACAGGCTCGGTAGCCACAAACACAGCATCGCCCGACATCTTCGATGGATAACCGAAGAACAACACGGCACGGGCTATCAAAGCCACATTCCATATATTCATACCTGTTCCGCCAAAAACCTCCTTAGCAAATATCACGGCAAAAGCGGTAGCTACGGCAATCATCCACACAGGAGTGTTTATTGGACAAATCATAGGTATCAAAATACCACTCACCAAGAAGCCCTCTTGTATCTCATGACCTCTTATCTGAGCTGCAATAAACTCAATGCCAAGTCCCACAGCATAAGACACCACTATACTAGGCAGCATAGCTAGAAAGCCATAAACAAATTTATCGACAACCGACGCATCTACGCCTATCGCCATGTAATGCTGATAGCCTACGTTAAACATACCGAACAACAACGCTGGTATCAAAGCGACGACCACGATTATCATCGTGCGTTTCAAGTCGATGCTGTCATGCACATGCACACCCGTCTTTCGTGTTGTGTCGGGCGTAAACAAAAAAGATTCAAAGCCCTCGAACACCGATTGCAACTTTGCAAACTTGCCACCAGGCATAAAATTAGGCTTTACCTTATCTATATATCTCCTCAACTTTTCCATTTCTTTTAAGATATAAAGCGTTTCTTACTCCATTTCCTTGCGTAACTTGTCAAGTCCATCACGCACTATGCGTTGCAATTCCAATTTCGACGTATCGGCAAATTCGCATAAAGCAAAATCTTCAGGAGCGACCTCATAGATGCCCAACTGTTCCATTTTGTCTATATCGTATGCTATAATCGATTTAATCAAGAACTCCGCATAAATGTCCATAGGCAACATCTTATCATACTCGCCCGACATCACTATGGCACGCTCGCCTCCATTCAATTTAGAGTCCAACGCCACTTTCTTTTTAGGACATAGCCACGAGAAGAAGCTGCGATAAACACTGAATTTATGATTGCTCAACGATGCCCATCCCATGAACTCGCCACGATTGTCAATCTCGCTTATCACGGTCACTTGGCGATAAGGGAATCTCAAGAAGTCATTTAGACTCGATTTGTAACCAGTCAACACATTACCGCTTATGACACGAATGTCATCGCTTGAGCCAGCCACATTGCCATCCAACACAACCGACATTTCAGTTCCCATTGTGCAACGCACATATTTCGGTTCTTTCACATGGCTTCCAGTCACAGCCACGACAGTATCATAAGGCACTTTGCCAGTTGTGAACAATTCACCTATACGGGATAGCGTGACGATATCAAGCGTCCACACCACCTCGCCCTTATTCACTGGCTTTATATTGGCAATATGCACACCCGCATTACCAGCTGGATGCGGTCCTGTAAAAGTATTTATTACTGCGTTCTGAACATTAAGCTCCATGCTATCCCTAACTCCTATATAAATATTGCCGTCGGTCAACTTAGACAGAACATCAACACCCTTCTGCACATAATGAATTTTATCTCCAAGCAGCACATTAAAGTCAGGAGCTAAAGGAGTCGAGTCGAAAGCGGTCACAAAAATGTCACGCGGAGTGACCGCAGGCGACGGCACTACCGCATACGGACGTTGCGACATGCAAGTCCACAATCCGCTCTCTAAAAGCACGCTCTTAACATCATCTTTCACATCGAAGCACTTAGCTTCTTCTTTCTCATCTCTCTCAACAATTATCGCCTCAATTTTACGGCGTTCGCCTCGTCGAATTTCTTTAACCACACCAGCCACTGGCGAAGTAACCGCAACATCACTATATTGACGGTCATGGAACAGCTTGTCGCCACTTCTCACCACATCGCCTTCTTTCACATCCAGCCTCGGCGTTATTCCATAAAAATCATCTGGGATAATCGCAAATCTACGTCCATCGGCACTCGTAATAGCTTCGTTTACGATTCCGCCCTCTAGGCGTAGGTCATAACCTCTTTTTAGATTAATGATAGCCATTATCGTTATTTCTATTATTTACATTGACAAATGTACAAAAAATAAGCACACTCGATTAATATTAAATGTTACAAAAAGTAAATTGGGCTATATTTACCACCTATTTAATTTTATATACAAATAAAAACTGCTTCGGTTGTTAGAATAACCTAATTTATTAAAAAAATGAATTATTCACAGCAAAAAAGAGCCTTGTAGGTTGTGGCATTTAAAAATTTATAATACATTTGCGTGAAGTTTCGTATCAAGGCATGAAACCAACGTTGAAAACCGCAATACCCATGCACTAAAACGGAACCGCAAATAATATATAAGACAGGGATATTGACAGAATGAATTTGACAACGATGAGAGAGAACAAACCACTTCTGTCACATTTTACCGTGTAAAAACTATAAATTAACTATTATAATAATTAAAAACTAACATTTTTTTAACATTTTATTTATTTAAATTATGGAAGCTCAAAAAAAGAGTGCCGCAAAGGCAAAAAATGCTAAGAAGGGTGGTTTCAACTCATTCGTTGTACTTCTTCTAAGTTTCGCAATTTCAGTTTGTTTCTACGTATTCGTTCTTGGTGACGCAAGCCACTTCGACGAAGCAGGTCACCCGGCTGATTTGTTGGGAACAATCCACGAAGGTGGTTTCGTTGTGCCTATCATCCAAGGTCTTTTGGTTTTGGTTGTAATTCTATCAGTAGAACGTCTAATTGCTATCAACAAAGCTAAAGGTTCTAAGTCTGTTGACAAATTCGTTAAGGAACTTAAAGCCGCTTTGGAAGCTGACAAAGTAGAAGAAGCTAAGGCTATCTGCGCTAAGCAAGGCGGTTCAATCGGTAACGCAGTTCTTGCTTCAGTTGAAGCTTACGAAGCTATGGCTAAGGAAACTTCTCTTAAGAAGGAAAACCGCATCGCAGCTATCCGCAACGCTCTAGACGAAGCAATCAACATGGAAATGCCTACTTTGCAACAAAACATGCCACTTATCTTCACCAACACTACTC
>CAZSHA010000031.1:0-24539 GCA_964606575.1 uncultured Muribaculaceae bacterium
AAACAATCCAATTACTTCATTCACTGGATCAATCACATAAGCCACCACGTTTCCCAATAAGCCGGAGCCAAACAAAGTATAGCCATCATCAACTATCTGACGTTTCAATTTATAAAAGCACTCCCCTAACAAAGTACCGGCAACAGGAGTAATAACTAAATCTTGTATCGACGGTATCTCCATGAATGCCTCAACACCATATTCCCAAAAGAATGTGGATATGCAAAAGCAATAAACAGCCGACCACTTCATATTAAAGCCTACGCTTCTCGCACTCATGTAATAGGCTGCGCCACCATAAGGATGTAGAATATAATTAAATATAGGGCTATCGCCATCCCAGTGGGCAATCTTCTTGACATGATTGCCCCACCGCTCAAACATAGGCACGCTATTTAACTCCATACGATTCCAATTAGTAGCATTCTCAGGCAAACTCTCCAATACGCCTAGAGCAACAATTCCAGCACCACATAGCACTCCAGTATTGAGCCATAATCTGCGATAATTAGGATAATGAGCTGTTCTGGAATACGGCATATCATAGATATTGATTCTATCAGAAATACGTTTTATCATTTCACTTCTAGCCACAGCATCATACGCCGTTATCGGCAAATCAACATGTGTAGGTTGTCGCAATGCTGAATCAGTACGCAACAATTGCAAGCAGGGCATCTGTTGCTCTATGATGTCACTTCTTGCCTCAACACTCAAAGGCACCAACAGCGATGATAAAAATATCATCAACCTATAACAACCCAACTTTCTTATAGTCGCAATACGAGTATTCATAGTAGCTACAAATGATTCCATTACAAATTTATAGTTTGTACACTATTTTGTAATGTTCTAAACTTCTTTGGTTGTATTCCAATCTTTATGTTATAAACAACCAAATCTCCACAAAAGATGCAAAAAAAAGAAATGTTGCCATCACGACAACATTTCCTCATCAAAAGTTCTTAGCAGAATTTTTTTCTATTTGTTACTATAACAACAGCAGTTTTTTTACAAAACCACTTTCATTGTCTTATTTCCTTGTTTCTTTATATATATTCCACTCTCTGGTGCAGTCACCTTCACTCCTTGTAAATTATAATATTCAGCTTCAGTATCATCACTTGCCAACGACTCAACCGATGAAGACCCAGAATCTAGCACTTGCAGTTTGTCCAAGCAGAAATAAGCGGCAGTATTAGCTCCATAATCACCCACGTCGGTCGTTTCCATCGTGAAATATATTTCCTTTACCTTACCTAGTGCAGACAAGTCCACATATTTCCAATCCTTCAATAGCGACAACATTCCATCGGCATATTTAGCTAGAATCACCTCAACAGTGTTTTCCACGACAGCCCCATCAGAAGCCACGCCATGAACTATAAGTTTATGTGTGTCACCTTCCTTAAAAGCCCTTGCGAAACCATCTCCATATATATAGCTATAGAAAGGCCAAGGATGAGATGTCACATACACACCTTTGCACACTCTTGCCTTTGAATCATTGAATGATATATACAAATTTTGATTTCCGCTCCAGCCATTATCATAGCATGCTACCAAATAAGGACTATCTGGGGACACCGTAACCGTCCCATCCTCGGCAATAGAGCTAATGCCGCCACCTGCCATACAACCACCTTCACGAGGTTCAACAAGCCAAGCAGAGCTAGAATAGCTTTTTGTAGATTCATCTGCCGAATAGTTCCACATGTCAGCCGTCTTGCTTATATTCAAGCCATAAGTATTATAATTAGGATTCCAACCGTTCACACCAGCCGATATAGTAAATATCTGGCAGTCAAATGGTGCTCCTGGCAAAGCTAATTTACCGTCACCAAAGTTGTACTCCACATTCGCTTGCGTCAAGTCAAGCGTTACTAATGTTTCTTGTGCATAAGCCGCAACTGATATTAATGCCGCGCTTACCAATGTAAAAATTTTCTTCATAACTCAATTATTTTAATATAGTTCCAATATCAATCTACTCGTTCTATATATACTTTCCTAGTCTTCGAACCCTGTTTCTTTATATACAATCCTTTACCTAAACTTTCAGGAGCCACCTTCATGCCTTGTAAAGTATAATATTCTATAGGTTGAACGATTTCATATTTCACTGCATCTAACGCAGTTGCAAGAAGAACTGAAATTTTTATGTTTTTTGTAGTGATATGACCGTTAGAATCGGCTGTTACCAATAGTTCAGTAGTACCTTCAGCCAAACCTTTCACCGTCACATTTCCGTCGGTATCAACCGCCACATCACATATTGTTGCATCCAGTGATTTCACTGAAGATATGATAAGATTATCATTATTATCCTTATCAGTTACCGACTTTCTTAGGTTAAAAAGCTTCTCTTCGTTTTCGGTCTTAACAGAATAATCACTATCCACATTAATTACAGGATAAGCGACATCAGGATAAACCGGCATAGCCATAAACCAATAATGTTGTTCCAATTCTATAGTTTTCTCAATTTCACCTGTTGATGTATTTATAAAATGAATCCAATTATTCTGATAATGGGTAGTCCATCCTTCCTCTGTTGCGGTAACTAGCAACTGACCAGTTACTGGGTCTACGCCTACGCCAGTTCCATAGACAATCTGATTTCCTCCATTACCATAAGGGAGCTTAACAAACTCTTCAACAAGCTCATTCGTATCAAAATTATATTTCGACACCACATAAGCAGAATTAGAATTAACAAAATAAATTGAATTTTCAGATATATCGCAAGCCACTGAACCAGCCCTCCAAGAACCCCATTGATTTTGCACCGACATACCCGCAGGCATTTCTATAATAGTAGTTTCCAGTGTTTCTGTATTGATTTTCACAAAATTAGATACCGCATCTGTTGGTATACTCCATGACGAGCAATTGTTTTCTGCCGCATATAGCGTTCCGTCCGCTGTTACGAATATTGTAACCACATCAGGCAACTCTATTGTTGCTTCAAGTTCGTCATTTCCAGTATCTATAACATAGACACCCACCCCTTGAGCCGCAACATACACTTTTCCATCACGGTAACGAAGCATATCACCAATTTGCTCCGAATAAACATCTCCAGAATCAGTACCTGTACCATCTATCATCGCACCTAATTCCTTATTCTCAACATCATATACATATACTCCGCACGATGTTCCTACATACCCTTTCTTGTCGCTAACACCCACATAAGAACGTCCATCTTTACCATCTAACTCTAACAATGAAGCTTCTTGTTCCAATGTCTTCGCATCAGCTACAATAAGGCGACCACCTGTGCTAGTGTCCTCTCCATAACTTTGTTTGGAAATAATATATATCTTATCTCCAAAGATTTGAGCAAACTGAGATGTACCACCCAGATATTGCCCATCACCCGCATTAGAGAACACATTATATATAATATCACCATTCTCATAATCATAAAAATTCATTGAACTTTCATTATGTCCGAACCAGTCTTCATTTAATATGTAAACACCATTTGTGTAATCGGCTTTTAAAGCCGATACACAAACAATGTACATAACCAAGAATAATATGCCTTTTTGTTTCATAGTTTTTATTTAATCAAAACTTTAATTGCTTTATTTCCTTGTTTTTTCACATAAATACCTGGATTTACTTTAGCTATATTTATTTTAACTCCTTGCAAATTATAATATTCACTTTCGCCATTCACATCATTCAATACACCATCAAGTCCTGTCACCAAATCTTGTATTTTGAAAGTCGCCTTTTCACTTTCCACTTGGTAGCTATCACCTACTGATAGTGTCCAATAATACTCATATTCAGAATTTGTCTCTACGTAGTCTAATAAATCTGTTTTATAGCTACCGTCATCTTGCAATTCAGCATCTAAACTGGTATATTCTTTTGCTTCACTTTGAGCCTCGGTTTCTGCGACTTTACGGAAATTGACGGCAACTGCCGCAACATTTCTAACAGCTTCCACATTCGCATTCCAAAAATCAACTGGCACATTATCATTATACGATGTTATAACAGGTATAGACAAAACCACATTATTATAGTCTATAGTCACTGACTCATTATCTTTATCAAATGACATTTCTGGAATTATTTCATTTATTGTCGAATTACTCCATCCAGTAGCCGTTTCATAATCGGCTTTAGCTCCATATACCACATAAACAGGCGCATACACACCTGAAGCTGTGTTAAATGAATAAGACCATGATATTGGTGTCGAAGAACTTACGTATACACTGACATCCGAGCTACCATTTACAACATTAGATCCTAAAGTTGTAACTGTTGCTGGCAATTCCAATATTTTCAACGCCGTATTACTGAATGCGTAATTATTAATTCTAGTAATATCACCATAAGTTACGCTTGCCAATGCCGAGCAGCCAGCCGCCATATAATTAGGAATTGCAGTAACGCCTTCTGGTATCGACAATGTTTCTAGTGATGTACAATTTTGAAATGCGTATGTACCTATTGAAGTAATTGCAGACGGTAAGTTAATCGCCTTAAGCGATGAACAGCCCCTGAAAGCATAATTACCTATATTCTTAACATCTTTTCCCATCGAGACGCTAGTCAACAAAGAACATCCATCAACCATATAATTAGGAATTGCAGTAACGCCTTCTGGTATCGACAATGTTTCTAGTGATGTACAATTTTGAAATGCGTATGTACCTATTGAAGTAATTGCAGACGGTAAGTTAATCGCCTTAAGCGATGAACAGTCTCTGAAAGCATAATTACCAATCTTCGTAACATCCTGCCCCATCGAAATGCTATCCAACATAGAACATCCATCAACCATATAATTAGGAATTGATGTAACACCTTCTGGTATCGACAATGATTCTAGCACAACACATTTTTGGAATGCATTGCTTCCCAAAGCACTTAAAGAAGATGGCAATTTAATACTTTTTAAAGATGTACAACTATTAAACACATAACTTCCTAAAGACGTTACATTATCGCTCATTGTTACACTCTTTAATGGTGTTTTTTCAAACACACGATTTGGTATTACGGTTAAGGTTTCAGGTATTGTAATACTTTCTAACGCAGAAGAAGCAAACACGCTATTTCCTAACGATTTTAACCCACTTGGTAAGTTTATAGTACTTAATGAACTACAATATTGAAATGCATTACCTCCTATTGAAGTAACTCCACTTCCGAACTTAACGCTGCTCAAGCCTGAACAATAATAGCATACCGATGCAGGAATAGCTGTAATTTTTTCAGGGAATTCTATTGATTTCAACGCTTCACAATATGCGAATGCATAATCACCCATAGTAGTCAATGAAGAAGGGATGTTTACACTTTCCAATTTATCACAATAATAGAAAGCCCTACCACCTATGCTCAACAATCCTTGAGGCAACGTTACAGCAGAAAGTGCCTGGCAATTACGAAATGCATACTGCTCTATCGACGTTACAGTTGAAGGGATTTCTAATGTTGTAAGTTGTTTACATCCATCCATAGCATATTCAGGTATCTCAGTCACCACACAATTAAAATTGAGAGATGTCATCTCTGTTGCCCCCATAAAAGCTTTGTCGGTAACACCAGCAACTACAAATTCCACATTTTGATATGAAACTTTCTCAGGAATAACCACATCACCTACATAGCCCAAAGCATTTGCAGCTTTTATATTACTATCAGTAACAGACTCTACCGGGAAATATGTTACCATAACTTTTTTATCAGTTTCATTATAATCAGTTATAGTATATGCCACATTCCCAACGAAGAAGCAATCGCCCTCGGCAATTGGTATTAAAGCTTCGTCAACCTTTTCAAATTTTTTCCATCCGCTTGCCGCCGCATAAACATCTGTATATCCTACAGGAACTGTAAGCGTAGCATTTGTATAAGCAGCATCACTGAACACATCCTCTGTGATAGTTAATGGTGTTATCGTCTTAACTTTAACGTTTGTCAAACCATCACAAGCGGCAAAAGCACTTGCACCAATTGCGGTCACACTTGTCGGTATATCCAATGATTTTATTTTTGAGCATCCGCTAAACGAAGAAGTTCCTATTGTGGCTAATGTCGCATTAAAGGACAATGATTCCAACGCTTTACAATTTTCAAATGCGCTATCTCCTATTAATGTGATATTATCAGCTAAGCTAACCGATGATATAGCAGTTCCAGCATACAATCCAGCAGGTATCGTCGTCATCTTAGCTGGCAGAGCATAAGTAGTTATATTACTGCAATCATAGAATGCGGATTCTCCTATTTTGGCTATATTATCAGTGATGTTTATTGTTGCCAATGCACTGCTTCTAAAAGCATTATTTCCTATGTAAGTTACAGTTTCAGGCAAAGCTACAGAAGTAACATCAGTATTAGCAAATGCATCGTCACCTATACCTACAACCGTATAACTAATATCTTCATCTATAAAAGTAGAAGGTATCGCAATATTACCTGTATATGACGTTAATTCCACTCCGTCAACCTCAAAAGGAGCAACAACTTCTACAGTTTTTTTCGCATAATCCTTCAATGAGAAGTATATTCCGTTCACCTTGAATTGAGTTTTAGCTCCATCTGGTATCAATGATGGAGCTGGCACCAAATCCAACCATGATTTAGAATTAAAATTCCAACCATCCCAACAACCGTTGGTTAGAGTACGACTTGACGCACCTTGTCCTGAATATCCGAAACTTGCAGTAGATGAAGAACGCACCCAGTATGACCAATAACCGTTATACCACCCTGAAGCCCATTGATCATCAGCATCAACTGCTTTCCAGTTATCATAATCATAGCCACTACGAGGATGAACAATAATACCATTTTCTGCAGTTAAAGTTTCGCCTGTACTAGGGTCTACCAATCCTATCTCACCGTCACCATCGGTATCATATCCGATTCCACACACAGTGTAGCCCATACTACCTGTATATTGAACCAAACAATAAAGTTTAGGGTTGTTTTCCACGACTCCTTTAACCATATCTACGCCATAAGCCGTTCCATCCCACCTAAAACCGTAAACATAAGCACATGTTTCAGTTCCATCATTCCACTGAATCACCAATGCCGCTTGATTCTCACCCTCGCCACTCCAATTTAGAATATCATCAAATGTTAATGATGAGGAGGTAGACATCGGCTTTGGATTATTCGCCAATGTTTTAATTTTCGGATTACTGTAAGGGATTCCCTGTACAGTTCTTTGAGCTGTCGCACCTAGTGCAACAACAGCCATTACAATTAGTAATAATAATTTTCTCATTTCTTTTTATAATTTAAAAAATTAATAAATCTTTAAATAAGTTTCAAAGAAATGAGTTAAGACCGCTACATACCGTTCATGTATGTATAAACATAGTACAAAACTATGTTTTTCGCCTTAGCTCATACCTCGCAAGCTATTTTCTGGCACGATGCAGCAGGTCTTCTGACTTACCCTTATTGCCTTTCACCTTCCCAAACCAGTATGGATCAGTGGTATTTTGCTATTTAAGACAATAATTTTTATCGGGATTACAGCAGCGGGACTGCTGAGGATTCTCACCTCATTCCCTCTTAGGAGGCTTCCTTAAAAGCCTCAACTGCACCGTTTCTAAGACAACAATATCATTTAATCAAGCTCTCACGCTTGATACTTTAATCACAAAATCACTTTAGTTGTTTTACCAGCTTGACGCTTAATGAAAATTCCGTTCTGTGGATTCTCCACTTTCACGCCTTGCAAATTATAGTACTCAACTTGAGTATTTTCATCATCAACTATCAAATCAACACCCGATAATTCAGCATTCGGATGCAAATCTTCTGCCCCACATATCTCAGTGGATGTTTCCCCTATCCAACCACAATATTGATTCATCGCATTATACACCTTTATAAAGTGTATGGATGGCAACTCCACTGGTACGCCGTTATCATCTACAGCCCAATCAATTTTAAACCCAGGATCCGACATATTAGGCTGGTTATCTGCATATCCATATCCAAGCATCGCTTGGGTATAGTTTGTCCCACTACCACTTTCTTCAGCATAATTATCGGCAAGACGGCATCCCTCGAAAACCAGTGTTTCTCCACCTATCCATAGAGGCCAATAGTCTTGAGCATGAAACGAATTTTTCATCACATATCCAGTGTTTCCCTTATTATCTTCCCATTTGATATATTGACGATCTGTAATATATCTGTAATTAGGATCAGGATCGGCAACATGGTCAGAAGCTGGATAATAATAAGTTAATTTATAGTCATGCAACGTCGTTTCTTTACCATATTCGCTTCCTGCAAGCTCATACCACATGTCATCTGGCACACCATTGCTATTGTCGTCATGACTGACCATCACAATGCCAGGTTCGCAACTTCCTTTATTGGTATTTCCATTGGCTAAAAATGCATTACCATAGATTTTAAAATCATACTCGCCCTTTACATTAACAACCGGATGGTCGAATCCGAACACCACGTATCCACCCCATGCTCCTAGCGTAATCATGCCAGGGTTCTTATCGCCGCAAATCTGTTCCTCAACCTTAACAATAATTTTTGCGTCATCATCTCCTTCCTCATATTCAGGCATTGTGTTTATAAACTGTCCCGGAGCAGGCTTAAATTCATAAACCTTTGTCAAATATGGCGAATTAGCACTTACCCCTAGTGCCAACGTCATACCGCAAATAGTCAATAACTTCTTCATATTTTCTTTTATAATTAAATTTCATAATTAATTTGTTCCTACAAAAGCAAAGTGGGCAGGTATATCGCCTGTACGCACACTCCACTTCATCACGCCATCTTGCCCAAAGCAATACAATGTTCCAGGATTCACATAGTTTTTCGCATCGGTGACATAGATGTCCTTCGTCTCGGGATTTACCGCAACACCATAAGGTTTTCGTATTTTCGCCTCCGTGCCATCGGTGATGAAATTACGTGTCACCACCTCACGAGTTTTCACATTGACAATGGCATAAGTAACTGTATCAGTCATTGTTATATTGTTCCATGATATACTCACCACATAAAGGGAATCTCCATCAAGCCACAAGGACGACACCGGTACATCAAGTTCTTTTTCTATACGTTTCTTACGCACATCATAACAATACAGTTTCGATTCCTCCTCATAATAGTCACCACGAGTGGAAACCCACAAGCCACCATATCTGTCACATGTAACACATTGCAGATTTATGGCTATAGGCACTCTATCTTCCTCCTTGAAAGTGGCAACGTCTATTACAGAAATCGTATTTTCATAATTAGGCACCATATAACCACCAGAATTTGCGACATAAATCTTACCATCTACAATTTCTAGTTCGTCAGGTTGAAACCCTACAACACAAGTATCAACCACAGCAAGTGTTGTTGTATCTATTTTCGCCACATAGCCTTTCTGCTCATAACTCGGGTTTATCTCCACGGGACCGGCATAAGATGTTATATATGCATAGCCCTCATGGAACTTAACATATCGGCAATTGGGAATATTAATCTGCCCTATGCGTTTGGTCGTTGCAACGTCCATAACCTCCACCTTATTAGAGCAATTTATTACCGCATACAACTTATTTCCATATATGGCTATATCATTGCCAACGTCACCCATCTCTTTAGGTACACTAGGATTAGCATTGCCATATATATTGCGGGTGTAAACACCTGTAGCATAGTCATAATAGTCAAGTGTACTCTTATTGCTTCCCATATTACCCTCATTGAGCAAATAGAAACCTTTGATTCCAGATATTTCAGGCTTTGACACCGTAACATTTTCTGGAATAAAGATTTCGTCATCCTCCCGACAACTCACCATCACAATAAGCACCAGTATCAATAATATATAATATCTTGTCATCATTATAATTCAATTTTTAGAATTGCCTTATAGTTACGCCCCGGCATAGGATAATTCACTATAACGTCATAATATTGATTGAGCAGGTTATTCACTTCAGCCGACAACTTCATCTTTACTTTACCAATCTCAAAAGAATATCCAGCCGACAAATCATGAGTGTACCAAGGCTGCTCATAGTTGGCACGTATGTTAGATGAGTTATGATACCGCTCACCCACATATATAAAACTATAGTTCAACTCCAACCTACGCCATGTGCCATGAGCCACGACAGAACCATTGTGCCAAGGTATATAAGAAATCTGACCTTTATAAGTACCAGCTTCAGGATCATTATCCGTAGGGTCAGAATAATCTTGTGCCTTTTGATACGTATAACTCAAATTAATATCAGCTTCTATATCATAAGGGAACGTGAATCGCGCCTGAGCGTTAACATCCACACCACGAATCTTCACCTTGCCTATATTCATCATCATCCAACGGTATTGTCCCGTACCCTTCGGTACTGATATTATTTTGTCGGTAACATAATTATAATAAGCATCAGCTCTCATGCTCAAACCTGTAAGCACTCCGAAGTTTAATGCCTGCTGATATTGGAAACCTAGATTGTATTGACTTACATATTCTGGCTCCAAATTAGCATTACCGATATCGGTATAATATAAATCGTTGAATGTAGGCATTCTGAATATCTTTTTGTAGAAAGCACGCAAATTAAGAGGGAAACTTTCTACAGGCTTATAAGAAACAAAAACTGCAGGAGTATACTCGTCAAAGTTCTTTTCACGTTTTGTGATACTACCAGTACCGCTTGTTGCCGTACTCTTATCGGTCACAAACGTACCTAGTAAACTGGCTTGTGTCTTCCACCCTTTCCATTTATATGCCGTAGCAAGTGCCACAAGCACACTATGCCTTGTGGGATATGCAAAATTGACCAATGATGCATCTAGGGTGTTCCATGTATAATCCACCGATAAATTAGCCTCCCAATCTTTATATAGTTTCACCTTATTTGCCACCGACACATAAATTTCTTGCTGACGAAATTTGTTATCTAAGTACATCAATGTGGTATCTGGATTCAAATACCGCATTTTGTCGTTAGCGTATTTGGCATTTAGCAACAACTCATATTTAGTTCCTATCTTTTTTTGAAAACTTCCTTGCGCAAAAAAATTCCTATCCCATTGACGTTGCGACGTTTTCCACACATTATTTACAATTGCACCAGGTATACCTCGCTCCGAATCATAATAATATGCTTTTGCATACCATTTTCCACCTTTTAGAGTACCGTAAAGACCACCTTCTAAGCGTAACGAATATAAATCTCCGTTCTCACGGGTGGCTGTCGTGTCCCAAGCAAGAGTGCCATCACTAAAGACTTTTTTATATCGGAATTTATATCTGCCATTCGCATCTATATACTCAGCATTAAACAAGGCACTCACCTTGTCGCTCAACCTCCTCTCAATAAGCAATGATGGATTCACTAAGCCAAAAGAACCAGTCCTGAACAAAAACTTAATATTAGTATTCTTATCGCTATCGAATTTAGGTCGACGAGTACGCAAGTAGATTGTTCCCGCTGCACCGAAATCCTTAGCAGGTTGGAAAATATCGCTCTTTTGACCGTTATACAACGAAACTTCCTCTATATTATCCAAAGAAAAACGTCCCAAGTCTATTTGTCCGTTCTGTGCATTGCCCAGTTGTATACCGTCATAGAATACGCCCATGTGATTAGTACCCATACTGCGTATATCTAGCGTCTTAACGCCACCTACACCACCATAATCTTTTAGTTGCACACCCGAAAAATAACGTACAGCATCAGCAACTGAGAAACTATTTAGGCGTTTCAATTGCTCCCCTTCCAATTTTTGTGCTGGTATCACTTCTATATATGGCTTATATTCTCTCACCACGCTCACTTCGTTAAGATTAAGCATAGTATCTAAGTCCTCAACATCTATAGCCGAGGCCTTTAACGCCATAAACATAAACGCCACCATTACAATGACACAAATAATATTCTTTTGCAACATTCATCTAGTTGTTTAAGCCCTAATTGCCGAGAGCTGTTAAACATCAGTAATCGTTATGGCAGGTCTTCTGACTCACTCTCACCCTCTTTCACCGTCCTTCCCGCCCAACAGCAGTGGATACAGATTGGTTACTGGGTTTTATCCGAGAGCATATACAGCAGCGGATTCTGTCCGGGATTCTCACCCGATTCCCTTTTCATCATCATGAAGCGATAGGCTACATAATGACACCATAACTTTGGGCAAAGTTAGTGCTTTTTTCGGAACTTAAAGGATTTTCGTCTGCTAAAATTGAAATATTTTTATTTTTGCTTGCTTTTCTAAAACATACCAACTAATTTTATTGTATCAAATTATATATTAATCTAGTAGTTATGAAAAAGTTAACCTTTATTCTCGCCATAATCGCATTAGCATTGTCATCATGCAACAGTGATGAACCATTGGACAAAAACACTCTTTCACGAATAAAGGGTAAAAACGCATCACAATTGGAAGGCATACAAGGAATAGCAGCAATGGGAGCTTCGCTTATCTCTCCAGAAAACAATTGGTTCCAAGACGGGTGCGATAGTATAGGTGCCACATCATACAACAAAGCTATCTCTAGCACTTTCCCCTATGTTTTTGCCGAGAAATTATGGAGAAACACTTTTTGCACTGACGAGGAATTTGAGAATATAGACATACTTGTTATACAATTCGCCAACTGCAAAGACGTATATATGCCAGAAGTGTTGAAACAAACAATTGATGATTACAGTTCAGATTTCGATTATGCCGACACTAAAAATCCTTTTCTTAAATATAATCACGCACAAAACTTAGATTACATACTTAAATTTTGGAAACAAAAGTGTTACGAACAAAAATTTAATCGTAAATCAAAATATTACAATTCAACGGAAGGTAAACCTTTCAGAATCGTGCTAGTTACACATTGGCATGACGCAAGAACCACATACAACGAAGCTATACGCAAAGTTGCCGAGAAATGGAACTGCCCAGTGTGTGAACTTGACCGAAACATAGGTTTCACCAAGGATATTCCACTCGAAAGCGGTATGCAAGTATCAGTATTATTCGCACACGATACTGAGGTTATCGACGGTATCATCTACGGATGGCATCCGCAACGAGGAGTCAGCGGAAGGTACATCCAATCCCGCATGGCAAGCATCTTCGCCAAAACAATTAAGAATCACTTTACGCACAATTAAAGTTTTTTCCTATAATACCCGCCTTTTTGTTGTATCTTTGTGAAAACAAATGATACATAATTCTATGTGCAACAAAACAATTGATGATATACAACTACAATCAAAAACCATAAGTTTTTTACGATTCCCATTAATCGTATTGGTGGTTTTCGCTCACTCTTATTTCAGAGCTAAAGAATTAAATCCATTTAATAATGATGACATCACCATATATAATAACATTAGTTTCTTGCTCTCTTCTATTATCGGGAAAATAGCGACTCCTCTTTTCTTCTTCATTTCAGGTTTTCTATTTTTCTACAAGAATAATATTTTTACATCGCAAACATACCTAACCAAATTAAAGAAACGAATACGTGGTATTCTTATACCATATATATTTTGGAATCTATTAGTTATTGCATATTATTTCTTTTTGCAAACGACCCAACTAGGTGAAGCAGCTTTGAAAGAAAAACATATTATTGACTATACTATAACCGATTGGTTCTACGCTTTCTGGAACACTTACATGATAAACCCATTGTCCACACCTACAATCGATGATGCGGTTGCCTATCCTATGTGCTATCAGTTCTGGTTTTTAAGAGATTTAATGGTCATATCACTTTTGTCGCCGCTAATATATATGACTATCAAGAAATGCCATATTTATAGTATTTTAATTTTATGTCTATTATGGATAATGAATTGGTGGACAAAAATACCGGGATTTAGTATCATTTCTGTATTCTTTTTCTCAGCAGGAGCTTATTTCAGCATACAAGAGAAGAACTTTGTAAGTATCTTTAAAAAGCGATTCTACGCAATAGCTATTGTCTATTTGATTCTAATATCAACAATGTTAGTATTTAAAAACCACGAAGACATTATATTTTACTTAGCTAGAATCAACCGTATAATAGGACCTATTTTCGCTATCACTATATCCGCACATTTAATACAAAAATATGATTGGTTTATAGATAAACGTATCGAAGATTCTAATTTTTTCATTTATGCATACCACGGACTAGCTTTATCTTTCATTTCAAAAAGGGTATATGAATTTATACATCCTCAATCTGATATAGCTCTTTCTATTACTTACATATTAAACCCTATTATTACAGTTATCTTAGGTATTTGTATATATCTAATAATTAAACGATATCTACCTAAACTAACAGCCCTTATCACTGGAGGCAGATAAGAAATGAGCGGTGTGACACTCTACATGACACATCGCCCATTACATAAAAATCCCGATTGTTTTATTTCACAAAAATCTTCTTCACAAAACCTGAGACCTTAACAATATAGAAATCACCCCTAGGTAAAGCTATTGATGTTTCCGATCCACGATATATCAATTTTCCTGACACTGAATAAATTTCAACATCAGCATTTTCAACGCCAGAAATATAAACTATTCCACCATTCGCACTAATGGCAACGGCATCGGCTATGCTTGTCTCAACAGCAGAGCTTTCTTCTATGATATCGAAATTTTTCCATACAGCAGCCGATTCATAAGAGCTTTTAGCTCCTACTGGAACATATAATTTACATGACGACACATTTACCTTATTGAACACATTAGCATTAATCGAAACTGGTGTAGACATGTTACAATGAACCTCATTTAAAGATGTGCAATAACTGAAAACATTTTCCCTTATAGATGTAACTTTGCTTCCCAACGTTACCGATTTCAAATTAGTACACTCTGAGAAAGAAGATGCTCCTATCGTGGTCAAATCATTACCTAAAACAACCTTCTCTAATCCCTCAGTCCAATAGAAAGCGTCCTCCTCTATATTTGTTATACCAGCTGGTACTACATATTCCGATCCTTTTCCTCCTGGATAAGCGATTATTTTCCATCCTTGATAATTGCATAACACTCCATCTATTGATGAATATTTAGAGTTTCCTTCTTCCACCTTTATCTCTTTCAGTTTCTTGCAATCCATAAACACATACGAACCTATTGAGGTACATTTTTTAGGAATGGTTATTGTTTCTATCGCTGTAGAACGGAGCGATGACATCGCCAACGATTTCACAGTTGACGGCAATTCTATATCACACAAGTTTATATCATTCATAAAAGCAGACATTCCTAATTTTTCAACAGCATTTCCCAACTTGACCGATTTAAGGGCATCACAATTAGCAAATGCTGTTTGACCTATGTCTGTCACTTTATCAGGTACTACAACAGACTCTAATGAAGTACAATAATAGAAAGCTCCTTGTGGAATCGCAGTTATCTGACTTGGCAATTCTATACCTACTAATTTCTCACAACCATAGAAACAGAAAGGCTTCAAAACAGTTACACTTTCTGGCACTTTTATTGATACTATATCTACACATTCCCAAAAAGCACCATCAAATATAGTTGTCACCCCATCAGGAATTACTACATTTTGTGTCCTTGCGTTTGGATAACCATACAATATGGTTTTATCCTTGCTATACAAACCACCATCTACTGACGTATAATTAGGATTATCCTCTGCTACAATTATTTCTTTAAGACTTTTACATCCATACACTAAATATGAAGCTATAGAAGTGACATTTTTAGGTATCGTAAGCGTTACAAGACTATTGCAATAGCCGAAAGCTCCGTTACCTATGGTGGTTACACTTTCAGGGATTGTGATGCTTCCTAACCTTACGCAAAATTCAAATGCGCTTTCCCCTATACTAGTAATTGTATTTGGCAACGTCACATTAGTCACAGCGTAACAATAGTAAAATGCAGAATTTCCAATACGCGCCACCGTATATTCCACATCGTTATTTACTACCTTTTCTGGTATTACTATATCTCCAGAATAATTCCCCGATGATACTTCTACTGTACTAGTTCCCGATATGACCGAGTATGACACACCGTCTACAGTAAACGTTGCTGCCGATACCACTGATGAAACAGCTAGTGTCAGCAATAGATTTAATAAGCGTAAAAGTTTCTTCATATTTTTTTGTTTAGGTTAATAATGAAATTTATTTTTTTCAGTAAATCGTTTTATTTATTAGCGAATAAACAAGCCTAAACCCTAAAAAACACACAAATTTTTTAAACATATAACATAAAAAAAGTGACCTGCCTTTTCAGACAGGTCACCTCTAGTATAATCAGATTCCTTCTTTATCCAACTAGTTCTTCATCAAGCACACTTGCATCTTTACGACTGCTTGTATACTCAATATCGTCTTTATTAGCAACCACAAGAGCGTTGTACTCACGCAGACCAGTTCCCGCAGGAATCAAGTGACCGCAAATTACGTTCTCCTTCATTCCTTCTAGATAATCGGTCTTACCGTTGATAGCTGCTTCGTTAAGCACTTTCGTCGTTTCTTGGAATGATGCAGCCGACATGAAGCTAGATGTTTGAAGAGCAGCTCGTGTGATACCTTGTAGTATCTGTTCCGATGTTGCTGGAACTGCATCACGCACTTCTATCACCTTCAAGTCACGACGTTTCAATGCAGAGTTTTCGTCACGTAACTTACGAGCTGTGATAATTTGACCAGGTTTTACTGTTTCTGAATCACCTGCATCAACAACCACTTTCTTGCCCCATATACGGTCGTTTTCATCCATAAAGTCACGCTTATCTACAACTTGTTGCTCTAGGAAGCGAGTATCGCCTGGATCAAGCACATTGACCTTACGCATCATCTGACGTACAATAACCTCAAAGTGCTTATCATTAATCCTCACACCTTGTAGACGATATACGTCTTGCACTTCGTTAACGATATAATCTTGTACCGCAGTAGGACCCTTGATGTTCAAAATATCACTTGGAGTGATTGCACCATCGGACAAGGCTGTACCAGCACGCACATAGTCATTTTCTTGTACAAGAATTTGCTTAGATAATGGCACTAAGTATTTCTTAACCTCACCCAACTTAGAAGTTACTGCGATTTCACGATTACCACGCTTAATCTTGCCGAATGACACCTCTCCGTCGATTTCACTCACGATTGCAGGATTTGATGGGTTACGAGCTTCGAACAACTCGGTAACACGTGGAAGACCACCAGTGATGTCTCCAGCTCCACCCACGGCACGAGGTATCTTAACGAATACCTCACCTGGTTTCAACTCAGCACCTTCTTCGACCATCAAGTGAGCGCCTACCGGCAATGAGTAAGTCTTAACAAGCTCTCCATTAGCATCGATTAACTGAGCCTCTGGAACACGAGTTCTATCCTTAGACTCTATGATAATCTTATCACTTATATTTGATGATTCATCAATTTCCTCACGGAAGGTTACGCCTTCAATAACATTGTTGAACTTAACCTTACCCGCAACTTCC
The DNA here is from genome assembly GCA_964606575.1 of uncultured Muribaculaceae bacterium. GTDB lineage: Bacteria > Bacteroidota > Bacteroidia > Bacteroidales > Muribaculaceae > RGIG4576. The sequence continues at coordinate 17,477 of CAZSHA010000031.1, forward strand.
GAAACGATTACGGCATTAAATGGGTCCCATTCACAAATTAGGTCGCCCTTCTTGACTACATCACCGTTCTTCTTGTACAACTTAGAACCGTATGTTATATTTGCTGATGTCAATATCATCTTAGTATTTGGCTCTAAGATACGCATTTCAGCCATACGACCTACAACAACTTCATAATCTTCAGCCGAAACGCTACGTAATTCGTCAATTTCCAATATACCGTCATAACGAGAAGTGATGTTAGATACAGCAGCGATATTTGAAGCCACACCACCGACGTGGAATGTACGAAGTGTCAACTGCGTACCTGGCTCACCGATTGATTGCGCAGCAATCACACCAACTGCCTCACCCTTTTGAACCATACGGTTAGTAGCAAGGTTACGTCCGTAACATTTAGCACAAACACCCTTCTTAGCCTCACACGTAAGTACCGAACGTATTTCAACGCTTTCAATAGGAGATTTCTCGATACGCTTAGCAGCAGCATCTGTAATTTCTTCACCACTCTTAACGATAACCTCGCCACTGATTGGATCTATCACATCGTGAACAGAAACACGTCCTACGATACGTTCACCAAGCGAAGCTACCACGTCTTCATTGTTCTTAACTTCAGTACATACAAGACCACGCAATGTTCCGCAATCCTCTTCAGTGATTATCACATCATGAGCTACGTCAACAAGACGACGAGTCAAATAACCCGCATCGGCCGTCTTCAACGCTGTATCTGCAAGACCCTTACGAGCACCGTGAGTTGAGATAAAGTACTCAAGCACGCTTAGACCTTCCTTAAAGTTAGCCAAGATAGGGTTCTCAATGATTTGACCGCCTTCTGCACCAGCCTTTTGAGGTTTTGCCATCAATCCACGCATACCTGAAAGCTGGCGAATTTGGTCTTTAGAACCACGAGCGCCTGAGTCAAGCATCATATATACTGAATTGAAACCTTGATTGTCACTTGACAATTGCTTCATCAAGATGTCAGTCAAGTCTGAATTAACGTGCGTCCATATATCAATAATCTGGTTATAACGCTCCGTATTGGTGATAAAACCCATACTATAGTTGTTCATCACTTCTTCTACTTGAGCATAACCTTCGTTTACAAGAGTTTCCTTTTCAGCTGGGATAAGTACGTCACCTAAATTGAATGATAGACCTCCTCTAAACGCCATCTTATATCCCAAGTTCTTAATATCGTCTAGGAATTGAGCCGAACGTGGCACACCGCAAGACTTAATAACCTTACTAATGATAGTACGAAGCGATTTCTTAGATATAATCTCATTCACATAACCAATTTCCTTTGGAACATATTGGTTAAACAAGATGCGACCCACAGAAGTTTCTTCTTTCAATACCTTCACGGTGTTTCCGTTTTCATCCACATCATCGACAACTACCGAGACCACAGCATGAAGTGTAACCTTACCCTCATTGTAAGCAATTTCAGCCTCTTCAGGACCATAGAATTTCAAGCCCTCTCCTTTATCGCCCTTACGTAATTTTGTAATATAGTAAAGACCTAGCACCATATCTTGAGATGGCACTGTAATAGGCGCGCCATTCGCCGGATTGAGGATGTTGTGAGAACCTAGCATCAAAAGTTGAGCCTCAGCAATCGCCTCATTACCCAATGGCAAGTGAACTGCCATTTGGTCACCGTCGAAGTCGGCATTGAATGCCGTACATGCAAGCGGGTGAAGTTGGATTGCCTTACCTTCAATCATTATTGGTTGGAATGCCTGTATACCTAGACGGTGAAGAGTAGGAGCACGGTTCAATAGCACTGGGTGACCCTTCATTACATATTCTAGGATATCCCATACTACAGGTTCCTTGCGATCCACGATTTTCTTTGCACTTTTTACTGTCTTTACGATACCACGCTCAATCAATTTACGGATAACGAAAGGCTTATAAAGCTCTGCAGCCATATATTTAGGAAGACCGCACTCGTGCATCTTCAATTCTGGACCTACGACAATTACCGAACGTGCAGAGTAGTCAACACGCTTTCCCAACAAGTTCTGACGGAAACGTCCTTGCTTACCTTTCAAGCTATCAGAAAGTGACTTCAATGGACGGTTTGCATCAGTCTTGACTGCACTCGACTTGCGAGAGTTGTCAAGAAGCGAGTCCACCGCTTCTTGAAGCATACGCTTCTCATTACGCAAAATCACTTCTGGAGCTTTGATTTCAATAAGACGTTTCAAGCGGTTGTTACGGATAATCACACGACGATACAAATCGTTCAAATCGCTTGTTGCGAAACGACCACCATCTAGCGGCACTAACGGACGCAATTCTGGTGGTATCACAGGAATTGCATTCAAAATCATCCATTCTGGCTTGTTACGGTTCTTAGAAGAACGGAAGCTTTCAACCACTTGCAGACGCTTCAAAGCCTCAGTCTTGCGTTGCTGTGAGCCCTCTGTACTAGCTTTATGACGTAATTCAAACGACAAGTCGTCTAGATTCAACTTCAAAAGCAATTCATATATAGCCTCAGCACCCATCTTAGCGACGAACTTGTTTGGATCATCGTCTTCTAGCAATTGGTTTTCCTTTGGCAACTTATCTAGAATATCCAAATATTCGTCTTCTGACAATAGGTCAAGAGGTTGTACTTCTTCAACTGTACCAGGATTGATAACGATGTAACGCTCGTAATAGATTACAGCATCAAGTTTCTTTGATGCCAAGCCTAATAGATAACCTATCTTGTTAGGCAACGAACGGAAATACCAGATGTGAGCCACTGGCACAACAAGCTGGATGTGTCCCATACGTTCACGGCGGACTTTCTTTTCTGTGACTTCCACACCGCATCGGTCACACACGATACCCTTATAACGGATTCTCTTGTATTTCCCACAATGGCACTCATAGTCCTTTACTGGGCCAAAGATACGCTCGCAGAACAAACCGTCACGTTCAGGCTTATATGTACGGTAGTTGATGGTTTCTGGTTTCAAAACCTCACCGCTCGACTGCTCTAGAATCTCATCAGGAGATGCTAGACCGATAGAAATCTTTGAAAAGTTACTTCTTATCTTGTTATCTTTTCTAAAAGCCATATATCATTATCTTTTTTATTATTCTAACTTGATGCTTAGTCCCAATCCACGTAGCTCGTGCAACAACACGTTCAATGATTCAGGTATACCAGGATTTGGCATTGGATCACCCTTAACGATTGCTTCATAAGCCTTGCTACGCCCCACTACGTCGTCACTCTTAACAGTCAAGATTTCTTGTAGGATGTGTGATGCTCCGAATGCTTCTAGCGCCCAAACTTCCATTTCTCCGAAACGTTGACCACCAAATTGAGCCTTACCTCCTAGAGGTTGTTGGGTAATCAATGAGTATGGACCGATGCTACGCGCGTGCATCTTATCTTCAACCATGTGACCCAATTTCAAGAAATATGTCACACCCACAGTTGCTGGTTGGTCGAAGCGGTCACCTGTACCACCATCATATAGGTAAGTCTTTCCATAACGTGGAAGACCAGCCTTATCAGTCCATTTATTCAAGTCATCTAGGTTACAACCGTCAAAAATAGGAGTAGCAAACTTAACACCTAGTTCACGTCCTGCCCATCCTAGGACTGCTTCGAAAATCTGGCCCAAGTTCATACGAGAAGGCACACCTAGAGGGTTCAATACCAAGTCTACTGGTGTTCCGTCCTCCAAGAATGGCATATCTTCTTGGCGTACTACTCGTGACACAATACCCTTGTTTCCGTGGCGACCTGCCATCTTATCACCGACACCGATTTTACGCTTTTTAGCAACATAAACCTTAGCCATCTGCATAATTCCAGATGGAAGTTCGTCACCTATAGAAATATCAAATTTCTTACGGCGCAACTCCGCATCAATTTCTTTATATTTACGCAAGTAATTACCTACTGTAGCTGCTATCAACTCGTTAGTATGAGCTTCTGCAGTCCATTTGCTTAGGCTTACGACTTCATAATCAATATCTTTTAGAAGAGCAGCAGTGAAGCGAGCGCCCTTTGGAACGACCTCTGTACCTAAGAAGTCTTTCACACCTTGAGATTCTTGTCCCTTAGTCAAGACTTGAAGTTTCTCAATAAGACGTCCCTTCAATTCGTTCTTCTTTTCATCATATTCCTCATCAAGCATAGGAAGTTGGGCATTCGCTGCCTTACCTTTCTTCTTCTTTGTAGCTCGAGCGAACAAGTGTGTATCAATGATTACACCCTTCAATGATGGAGAAGCTTTCAATGAAGCATCTTTCACATCACCAGCCTTATCACCGAAAATTGCACGTAGCAATTTTTCTTCTGGAGTAGGATCGCTCTCACCCTTTGGAGTAATCTTACCGATAAGTATATCACCAGGAACGACATGCGCACCCACACGAATAATACCACGTTCGTCAAGATCCTTAGTAGCATCCTCGCTTACATTTGGAATATCTGAAGTCAACTCTTCCATACCACGTTTAGTTTCACGCACTTCTAGCGTGTACTCATCAACGTGAACAGAAGTCAAGATGTCTTCACGCACTACACATTCGTTTAGTACAATAGCATCCTCATAGTTATATCCCTTCCAAGGAATATATGCAACCTTCAAGTTGCGACCGATTGCCAATTCTCCGTTCTCAGTAGAATAACCCTCAGTAAGAATGTCGCCCTTCTCAACACGTTGCCCCTTATCGCATATAGGACGTAGGTCGATAGTTGTGCTTTGGTTAGTCTTACGGAATTTAGGCAATTTATATTCTTTAACAGGAGATTCGAAACTTACGAATTCTTCTTCATCAGTTCTATCATATCTCACACGAATAATGCTAGCATCTACATATTCAATTACGCCAGCACCTTCTGCTTGTATTTGTGTACGAGAATCATATGCTAATTGAGCCTCAATACCAGTACCAACGATAGGAGCTTCGCTACGTAGCAATGGAACTGCTTGACGCATCATGTTAGATCCCATCAACGCACGGTTAGCATCATCGTGTTCCAAGAATGGAATCATAGAAGCCGCAATAGATGAAATCTGCATCGGAGAAACGTCCATAAGTTGCACTTCGTCAGGAGCAGCCAATGGGAAGTCTGCATCAAGACGAGCCTTAACCTTATTACGGATGAATGTTCCGTCATCGTTAAGCGGTGCATTTCCTTGAGCAATGATTTGTCCTTCTTCCGCCTCGGCAGTCAAATAAACTACATTGTCATTGTTCAAATCAACTTTACCAGCCTCTACCTTACGGTATGGAGTTTCAATAAAACCTAAATCGTTAATCTTCGCATAAACGCAAAGAGAAGATATCAGACCGATATTTGGACCTTCTGGTGTTTCAATCGGGCACAAACGACCATAGTGAGTATAGTGAACGTCACGAACCTCGAAACCAGCACGCTCTCTTGACAAACCACCAGGACCTAGAGCCGACATACGGCGCTTGTGTGTTATTTCAGCAAGCGGATTGGTTTGATCCATGAATTGCGACAACGCATTTGTTCCGAAGAATGTATTGATAACCGACGAAATTGTCTTAGCGTTAATCAAGTCAATTGGAGTGAACACTTCGTTGTCACGCACATTCATTCTTTCACGAATTGTACGAGCCATACGAGCAAGCCCCACACCGAATTGGTTATATAATTGCTCACCTACGGTACGGACACGGCGGTTGCTCAAGTGGTCAATATCATCCACATCGGTCTTAGAATTCACCAGACCTATCAAATATTTGATGATTTCGATAATATCTTCCTTTGTAAGCACCTTAACATCCATTGATGTAGTCAAGCCAAGTTTCTTATTAATACGGAAACGACCAACTTCACCCAAATCATATCTCTTTTCAGAGAAGAATAGGCTTTGTATCACCTCTCGCGCACTAGCATCATCAGGAGCTTCAGCATTGCGCAATTGGCGATAGATATATTGAATAGCTTCACGTTCTGAGTTGGTTGTATCCTTTTGAAGTGTGTTGAAGATTATAGAATAGTCGTTAACGTTAGCATCTTCCTTGTGCAGCAAGATTGTTTGAACACCCGACTCTAGAATCTCTTGGATATTCTCCTCTTCTATCACAGTTTCACGGTCTAAGATGACAGCATTGCGCTCGATAGAAACAACTTCACCTGTATCCTCATCGGCAAAGTCCTCTATCCAAGTTTTCAACACACGGGCAGCAAGTTTACGACCTACTGCTTTCTTAAGATTTGTCTTATTTACTTTGAGTTCTTCTGCAAGTCCGAAAATCTCGATAATATCTTTATCGCTCTCAAGACCTATTGCACGCAACAATGTAGTTACTGGCAATTTTTTCTTTCGGTCGATATAAGCATACATCACATTATTAATATCGGTAGCAAACTCAATCCATGAGCCACGGAAAGGTATTATTCGAGCTGAATATAGCTTTGTACCGTTAGCGTGGGTACTTTGTCCGAAAAACACGCCAGGAGAACGGTGCAATTGAGAAACCACTACACGCTCTGCTCCGTTTATAATAAATGTACCTTTATCGGTCATATACGGAATTGGCCCAAGATAAACATCCTGGATTACCGTAGCAAAATCTTCATGATCCGGATCGGTGCAGTACAGCTTCAATTTTGCCTTCAATGGCACACTGTAGGTTAAAGCACGATCAAGACACTCCTCGATAGTGTATCTAGGAGGGTCGATATAATAATCAAGGAATTCCAATACAAAGTTGTTGCGAGTATCAGCTATAGGGAAATTCTCGGCGAACACTTTATAGAGTCCCTCGTTTTTTCTTTTTTCAGTTGGAGTATCTAATTGCAAGAAGTCCCTGAATGACTTCAACTGCACGTCAAGGAAATCCGGAAATGGTAGAGGATTCTTGACAGTCGCAAAATTTATGCGTGGTTGTTTTGTTGTAACTGACATTGAAAAATGTATTAAGTGAACTCAAAATAAAATAATAACACAAAAAGGTTAAGAATCGACTTATCAGGGGATTCTTAACCTAATTACCTGACAATCAGGCAATATTATTTAAGTTCAACTTCTGCGCCAGCTTCTTCTAGTTGCTTCTT
>CAZSHA010000032.1:0-16529 GCA_964606575.1 uncultured Muribaculaceae bacterium
CAAATCGCTGATTCTCTACAGTTTGTTTATCACTGCTTACCCTAATGTATCCGTATATCATAAATAAATGTTTAAAATGTTATTAAGAAGTTGTTTTGAGTTTTCTACAAATTTATATATGGCTTCTATAAGATAGGTGAATATGAGAATATATGGTTTGTTGATGGGGTGGTTGCGTGTTGGGTATTTGTTTTTGAGCGGTAAAGGTTGTAACTTTGTGCCTAATTTAATTAAGGTATAAGAATCTAGATAGATGATTTCGGTACAAGGTTTGTCGGTCGAGTTCAGTAGCATGTCGCTATTCAGCGATGTGAATTATGTAATTAATAAGAAAGATAGGATTGCATTAGTTGGTAAGAATGGTGCGGGAAAGTCGACCATGCTTAAAATTATTGCGGGATTGCAACAGCCTACGCATGGAGTGGTTGCTGTCCAGAATGACATTGTTATAGGCTATCTTCCTCAACAGATGGTTCTTGCCGACACTAAAACGGTTAGGGATGATGTGCGTGAGGCTTTCAATCATATTACAAAACTGAATGATGACATCGACAAGTTGAATGAGGAACTATCGAATCGCACGGATTATGAGAGTGAAGATTATCAGAAATTGATAGATCGCTTAACGCATTTGACGGAAATAGCGAACTACTATAACTCGGAGAATTGTGAGGCTGAAATGGAAAAGACGTTGATGGGTCTTGGATTCTCCCGAGCCGATTTCGATAGGGCAACGTCGGAGTTCAGTGGTGGCTGGCGTATGCGAATCGAGCTGGCTAAATTGTTACTACGCAAGCCTGATGTGCTACTTCTTGACGAGCCTACTAACCACTTGGATATAGAGTCTATACAATGGTTGGAAAACTTCTTGAAGACTAAGGCAGATGCTGTAATGCTGGTTTCTCACGATAGGGCGTTTATTGATAATGTTACCAATAGGACTATTGAGATTTCTTGCGGAAAGATATACGACTATTCGGTGAATTATACCAAGTTTGAGGAATTGAGAAAAGAACGCGTGGAACAGCAGATGCGTGCTTTTCAAAATCAACAAAAAGAAATCAAAGACATCGAAGAGTTTATCGAAAGATTCAGATACAAGCCATCCAAAGCAATACAAGTGCAGAGCCGCATCAAACAATTGGAAAAGATAGATCGAATAGAGGTGGATGAGGTTGATAATTCTCATATTAATCTGAGATTCCCGCCAGCACCTCGTTCGGGAGATTATCCGATTATCGCAGAAGATGTGAAAAAACAATATGGTGAGCATCTTGTGTTCCAGAACGCCACATTCACGTTGAAACGTGGCGAGAAAGTTGCATTTGTAGGCAAGAATGGAGAGGGAAAATCCACATTGGTAAAATGTATAATGGGAGAAATTCCATTTGAGGGCAATCTTAAATTAGGGCATAACGTTAAGATAGGTTATTTCGCTCAGAACCAAGCACAATTGCTGGATGGTGAAATAACGGTATTTGATACGATAGACAATGTGGCAGTTGGTGACATTCGTACCAAGATACGTGACATATTGGGTGCTTTCATGTTTGGAGGTGAGGCATCAGATAAGAAAGTCAAAGTGCTGTCAGGCGGTGAAAAGACCCGCTTGGCTATGATTCGTTTGTTGCTAGAGCCAGTAAATTTATTGATACTTGATGAGCCTACCAATCATCTTGACATGAAGACAAAAGATGTGTTGAAAGCCGCATTGAAAGATTTTGATGGAACGATGATTGTGGTTTCGCATGACCGTGATTTCTTGAACGGATTGGTGGATAAGGTGTATGAGTTCGGAGGCGGAAAAGTCCGTGAATTTTTAGGCGGTATTTATGAGTTCTTGGATTATAAGAATATGGATTCGTTGAAAGAACTAGAAAAGAAGGGCGATGCAGGTAAGGCTATGAAATTATCAGATTCTCCTACAAAAAATCTTCAGAAAGAATATAACCCATCGCCAACGGCAAGCAAGCTATCTTATGCCGAGCAGAAAGAGCGAGAGAAGATAGTGCGTAAGGCAGAGAAGGAAGTCGCTAAATATGAGTCGGAAATAGCATGTATTGAGGATAAAATAAAAACGATAGAAGATACGTTATCATCTGGGAATGCTGTAGATTCTGCTATTTACTCTGAGCATGCTAGCTTGCAAAAACAATTGGAAAATGTGATGAGCTTATGGGAGTTAGCGTGTGAGGAACTAGAGGCTATAAAAACTAAAAACGGATAAAAAAACCTATATATTTGTAATATGAAAAAGTTTAATTTACTATTAATTTCACTTGCAATGACAACATCATTTATGAGTTGCAATGACACAAACACCAAGCCAAAAGGTGTTGACAGGGCTAATCTTGATGAAACGGTAGCTCCTAATGAAGACTTCTATCAGTATGCTTGTGGCGGCTGGATGAAGGCAAATCCTCTACAACCTCAATATTCTCGTTTCGGTCAATTTGACCTTATGGCTGAGAATAATAAAGAGCAATTGAAAGAGTTAATCCAAGGTCTTGCAAAGCAAGATAATGAAGAAGGCTCTGCCGCACAGAAAGTGAACGACTTGTATTTACTTGGTCTAGATAGCGTTCGTTTGAATGAAGAAGGAGCTGAGCCTATCAAGAAAGACCTAGAAAAAATTAATTCTGCATCCAAGGATGATTTGATGGGCGTGATAGCATGGTTGCATTCAAATGGTCTTGCTTCTCCATTCTTCAATGAAGGAGTTGATGCCGACTTGATGAATTCTAACGAGAATGTGCTATATTTTATGGAAGCAGGTCTAGGATTGCGTGAACGTGACTATTATATTGAGAATGATTCAAACTCGGTGAAGATACGTAACGCATACGTTGATTTCGTGAATAAGATGTTCGGATTGTCTGGTTATGAGGCTGAGAGAGCAAAAGAGGCAACCGACAATGTGATGAAGATTGAAACTGCACTTGCAAAAGTGGCAATGAACCGTGAGGAGCAACGCAACATCGCAGGTCAGTACAATCCTCGCACAATGGAGCAAATGAAGAAAGATTATCCTAACATCGCATGGGACTTGTTGCTAGAAACATTGGGTTTGAAGAATGTAGAGAATGTAATTTTAGGCCAGCCAAGAAGTTTTGTCGAGGTGAACAACTTGTTAGGAACGTTAACCGAACAAGAAATTAAGGATTATTTGGCTTATAGCTATATTAAATCAGCTTGTTCATATTTGAGCGATGACTATGTGAATGCATCATTTGAAATGTTCGGAAAGGTGATGTCGGGTAAGCAAGAGAATGAGCCTCGCTGGAAGCGTGCGTTGTCAGTCCCAAATAGGTTGATAGGCATGGAAGTTGGTAAACTATATGTTGATAAGTATTTCGCAGGCGAATCTAAAGCTAAGATGTTGACGTTGGTCGACAACTTGAAAACTGCATTGGGTGAGCATATCAGCAATTTGACTTGGATGACCGATTCTACAAAGCAAAACGCATTGGTGAAGTTGAACTCCTTCAAGGTGAAAATAGGCTATCCGGATAAGTGGAAAGATTATAGTGCAATTAAGGTTGATCCAAAAGAATCTTATTGGGAAAATATCAAGAAAGCTATAAAATGGCATGCAGAGGATAATATTTCTAAATATGGCAAACCAGTTGATAAGGATGAATGGTTGATGACACCTCAAACAGTAAACGCATATTATAATCCTACTACTAATGAAATTTGTTTCCCTGCCGGTATCCTGCAAGCTCCATATTTCGATGTAGATGCTGATGATGCTTGCAACTATGGCGCAATAGGTGTTGTGATAGGTCATGAGATGACGCATGGATTTGACGATCAAGGTCGTCAATTCGACCAAAATGGAAATATGGTAGATTGGTGGACTGCAAAGGATGCTGAAAGTTTCAAAGCATTGACCGATGTGCTCGTAAAACAATTTGACGCAATAGAAGTTGCTGAAGGTGTGAATGCAAATGGTGCTTATACATTAGGCGAAAATATTGCCGACCAAGGCGGTTTGCGTGTAGCATATACGGCATTCAAGAAAACTGCACAAGGTCAAAGCGAGGAGAAGAAGGATGGATTCACACCAGACCAACGTTTCTATTTGTCGTATGCAAACGTATGGGCAGCGAACATCACAGAACAAGAAATATTGCTACGCACAAAGACTGATGTCCACTCATTGGGTAAGTGGCGCGTGAACGCTACACTTCGCAATATCGACACGTTCTTCAAGGCGTTTGATATTAAAGATGGCGATGCGATGTTCCGTCCAGAAGCAGAGCGAGTAATCATCTGGTAAAAATAAATATTAAAAAGTATGGATGTGCATTGCATTCATACTTTTTTTCATATATTTGCGAGGAAAAATCAACAAAATCACTAATATGTTTAAGAACATGTCTAAAAGTTTGGGACAGTGTAAAGTTTGTGTAAACACACACGATATGTCTTTATAGGTAAGAATACATTTTGGTGAATATATAAAAGGCGTGCATAGGCTATGGAGGCTATGTGCGTCTTTTTTTATGCATATCTCCAATGTTCGCCAAATAGGTGGAATAAGACAAAATAACCTAATTGATAAAATAATAAATATGAGAAAATTATTGTTTACAACAATGTGTGCATTGGCTTCATTGGCATGGGGCATCAATGCAAGTGCCGAGGTGGTGGAATATGCTTGTGGCGCCACAGAAAATGATAATGTGACATGTAGTATTGACACTTCCATTGGAGATTATGCATTTAAGGATTGTAATTCGTTGACTGCAATTGAAATTCCTGAAAAAACTTTGAGCTTTGGAAAGTCGACATTTCAAAAGTGTCTTAAACTTACTCAGGTTAAGCTTCCTTCTGGAATAAAAAAATTGAGCGACAACATGTTTTATGATTGTACGGCTTTAACAGAATTGGATTTGCCGGAAGGCTTGGAGACTATAGGTGGACAAACATTTAACTATACGCCGATTGTTAATATTACATTACCTTCAATGCTTAAAACTATTTCAAGGGGAGCTTTTTATCAGTGTAACAAGTTGAAAAGTATAGTTATACCTAAATCTGTTACGTATATAGGCACTGAAGCGTTTTATCAATGTACTTCTGTTGAAACTATGATAGTGGAAGATGGAAATACAAAGTATGATAGCCGTTATAATTGTAATGCGATAATTCAGACTTCGACGAATGAATTGATTTTTGGGTGTAAGACTTCTACAATTCCCAAGACTGTAGAAAGGGTAGGAAAATATGCTTTTTATAGAATTCCTGTACAGGCGACTTATATTGTATATCCCTATAGCGTAAAAGAATTGGGTAATCAAGCATATTATTACGGTAATTATGTCATTAAAGAACTCTATTTTGGAGCTGCATTAGAGGCGCTTGAGAGGTCTGCTTATTATGGGCAAAAAAATCTAACAAAAGTGGTATCTTTTGCAACAGTTGCGCCCTCTTTGGATAGCCCATTTATGTACACTAATACAGAAACAAAAGCAACCTTATATTATCCAAAAGACAGTGATTATACTACATGGGCAAGCTATTTCAAGAATATGGAGGAAATCGAGTTTAGCGGTAAATGTGGCGATAATTTGTCGTGGGAGTTTGATACGGAAAATTATATGCTGAAAATCTCAGGCAGCGGGGCAATGACAGATTACACTTTATCAAGTCCGGCTCCTTGGAATGCTTATGCCAAAACAGTAGAAACTATATTGCTTGCCGATGAGCAGACAACGGTTAGTGACTTGGCGTTTGACGATTGTTTAAGTCTTGCTGCCGTGATATATGAGGGTGATGAAAACTGACTGTGGAAAGTGGCGAGTTTGATGGCGACAACGAGACTGCGGTGCTATATGTAAAAGAAGGAACAAAAGACAATTATAGTGATTTAACAGCATTTGCCGATGTGAAAGAAATAACATTGACACTTGACCAAACTGAGGTTATAATGGGTAGCGGTGAGGAAGTTACACTGCTTCCTTCTTATAGCCTTATGGATTATGTGGGCGATGTCGAATATACATGGATGTCGCTTGACGAAACCGTGGCTGTCGTAAATGGAGGTGTTGTGTCATCAGTAAACACAGGTACAACCAATATCAAGGTATCGGTTGTAACACCAGCTGGAAATGTACTTGAGGCTGCATGCTCTATAAAGGTGGACGACGAGGCGACAGGTATAGAGGATGTGTGTGAGCCCTTGAAAGAAAGTGAGCGCGTGATATATACCACAACTGGTATTCGTGTAAAAGATATAAATTCTCCTGGCATTTACATCGTGAATGGCAAGAAGGTGGTAGTGAGGTAAGGAAATATTAGCTTCTTGAATATGCGGGGCAACTGCTTGGCGGTTGTCCCGTTTGTTATTTTTTAATATATGTAATTGAATTTCTTTATGTGGATGAGTTGTAGCCAGTTTTGTTTTTTTGTATGCTAATTTGATGCTTGTTCTGATTGAGGAATAAAAGTTTTTTCTTATATTTGTAAATTATTATATAATGCATAAATGTGCGTGCTCGTAAAACAATACTGCGTAAGATAATTAATTAAAAATCAAACATATATGAAATTCAATATTCCAAGTAAAAGCCTGCTATCTCATCTTTCACAAGTGAGTAAGGTCGTAAATTCAAAGAATAGCATCTCTATATTGGATAATTTCCTTTTTGAGTTGAAGGAAGACCAATTGGTGATAACGGGTAGCGACTCTGAAACTACCTTGTCAACAAGAGTTGCAGTAGTTGAGAACGAAGGTGAAGGCAAGTTTGCCGTAAACGTGAAGAAACTTCTAGATTTGCTTAAAGAATTGCCAGACCAACCGCTATTGTTTGAGATTGATGACATTACGTTTGAGATTGTTATCACGTATATGAATGGTCAGTATAATTTTGTGGGAATAAACGGAAACGAGTTCCCCCAAAAGAGTGCTATGGAAGAAACAGCAAAGTCATACACAATTCCGGTAAAAGAAATTCTAGCGGGTATTGACCATACGCTATTCGCATCGGGAGTAGATGAACTTCATCCTATAATGATGAGCGTATATTGGAATATAAGCCCTGAAAATGTAGTGTTTGTTGCGACTGATACGCATAAACTAGTACGCTATACTAATAATAGGATAAAGACTGGAGTTGAGGATTCATTCATATTGCCTACAAAGCCTGCTAATATATTGAAGTCTATATTGGTTAAAGAGGAAGGCGATGTTAAAATTTCGACTGATTCCAAGGGAGCGACATTTGAATCACCCACATTTACTTTAAGTTGCCGATTCGTTAACGGAAAATATCCTAACTATAACTCGGTTATTCCTCAAAACAATCCATTTAAATTAACTGTAGATAGGGTATCATTGTTGAATGCAATACGTCGTGTGTCAGTGTTTGCTAACGCAAGCGGACTCGTTATGTTCCAATTGAGAAACAACGAAATCTATATGAAGGCTGAAGATAGAGAGTTCTCTACTATGGCTGAGGAAAGAATGATATGCGATTACCAAGGTGAGGAAATGTTGATAGGTTTCAATAATACAAGAATGCTTGACGTGTTGAACAACATATCAGCCGACACAGTAAACGTGAACCTTTCTGGACCTGCTAGAGCCGGTGTGTTTTTGCCTGAATCTCAGGAAGAAGGAGAAGAAATGCTTGTGCTATTGATGCCGATGATGGTTTCTTAATATTGAATTAGCAAGGATGGACTTGAAGTTAAAGAATCCCCTGATATTTTTCGATTTGGAAACTACGGGGATTAATATCACGCATGATAAGATTGTAGAGTTATCTTATATTAAAGTATATCCTAATGGAACCGAGGAAGAGAAAACCATAAGGGTTAATCCTGGGTGTCATATACCCGAAGAGGCGACGGCGATACACCACATTACCGATGAGGATGTGAAAGATGCTCCATTGTTTAAGGATATAGCTAAATCTTTGAGCAAGGTTTTTGAGGGATGTGACATCGCTGGATTTAACAGCAACCGTTTTGATATACCATTGCTAGCAGAGGAGTTCTTGAATGCTGGTGTGGCAATAGATTTCGCGAAGCGTAAATTTGTCGATGTACAGACTATTTTCCATAAGATGGAGCAAAGGACATTGGTGGCTGCTTATAAATTCTATTGCGATAAGGATTTAACAGAGGCACATTCAGCCAATGCAGATACTCGTGCTACTTATGAAGTGCTTAAAGCTCAACTTGACCGATATTCTGGTTTGAAAAATGATGTGGAATATTTGTCGGATTTTTCTTCTCAAAAGAAAAATGTTGACTTAATGGGACGTATCGTATACAACGATAACAAGCAAGAAGTGTTTAATTTTGGTAAGTATAAGGGAGTTTCTGTACGTGATGTGCTTATGAAAGACCCCGGTTATTATAGTTGGATGATGCAAGGGGATTTTGCACAAGACACAAAGCGTGTGCTTACCAGCATTAAACTAAGCATGAAATAGCAATGATGTAATGGCAACTTGAAATGAAAGGATTGATTAAACAGATATTGGGGAGTCTATTGTTGTGTATGGGCGTGAATACTGCCTATTCACAAGAGTTGAATTGTTCGGTAGAGATTAATTCAGAGCAAGTTCAAGGTGCTAATAAAGATGTGTTCACTACATTGCAACAGGCTATCGCTGATTACATGAATACCACCCAATGGACCAATACGCAATTTTATGCTAATGAGAAAATTGAGTGCAAATTGTTTTTTACAATAAAAAGTTATGACGATAGCAATGTGATGGAGGGTGATTTGCAGATTCAGTCGAGTCGCCCTGTTTACAATTCGTCATATACAACGACGTTGTTTAATTTTAAAGATACAAAAGTAACTTTTGAATACGCTATAAATGAACCGCTCATCTATTCGGAAAATTCAATGGAAAGCAATCTGACAGCAATATTGAATTTCTATGCGTTTATGATAATAGCATTGGATTTTGACTCGTTCTCTTTGCATGGAGGAGATCCTTATTATGAGAAGGCGGCTGCAATAGTGCGTTTGGCTCAAAGTTCGGGTGAGAACGGATGGAAGGCATTTGAGGATTCAAAAAATAGAAGTGCGGTGTTGAGCGCATACTATGATAAGAATACGTCGCCTATACGTGATGTGCTATATCAATATCATAGAAAGGGGCTTGACGAGATGGTACTAAGTCCCAACAAGGGTAGAGCTGTGATTACATCAACTTTGGAATCATTGAAGAAAGTATATGATGTAGCTCCAATGTCGGTGTGCTTGTCTATATTCAAAGATTCAAAATTAGATGAGCTGGTTAATATATATTCTAAGGCGTCGGCATCAGAAAAAGAAACCGCTTATGAGTTGTTGTATCCGTTGTATCCGACTGAAGGAACACGCTTGGATAAAATAAAATCAACTGAAACGAAATAATTGAGGAATACATGTTATCGCATTTGTCTATATCAAATTATGCCTTAATTGATAGTTTAGAGATAGATTTCAAGGAGGGGCTGTCAATCGTAACAGGTGAAACAGGAGCTGGTAAGTCCATAATATTAGGTGCATTATCTTTAATTTTGGGTGAACGCGCCGACCAAAAAGTAATTAGGAATACTGGCTCTAAATCGGTTATTGAGGCTATATTCGTAATAGATAAATATGCTTATGTAAACATGTTTCTTTCCCAAAATGACATCGAATCTTTGGGGGAAGAGTGTATCTTACGCCGAGAGATTTCGGCTAATGGTCGTTCCCGCACGTTTATAAATGATATGCCTGTTACATTGTCGACTTTACGCGAGTTGACGTTGTTGCTAATAGATATACATTCTCAACATAGTAACATGCTGCTTGGCAATGCAGATTATCAGTTGAGCGTGATAGATAGTGTTTCTGATAATTTGGCATTGAGGAATGAGTATGCTGATAGTTATGGAAAGTATAAGGATATAAGAAATAGGCTTACTAAACTAAAAGCTGAATACGAGAAAAGCAAGCAGGATGAAGATTACATACAGTTTCAATTATCTCAAATAAGAGATTTGAAATTGACTGCTGATGAAGATTCTGAATTAGAACGTGAGCAAGTCCGATTGTCGAATGTATCAGAGATAAAACAAAATTTATGGACTGCGTTATCGGCTATACAAGATGACGATAATTCTATATTGTCGAAATTGTCGCCCGTAGCTCGAAGTTTTACTCAAATAGAGGATGTCGACAATGAATTGTGTGAAGTTTCAGAACGTATACAATCTGCGGTGATTGAATTGAAGGATATAGCAAGAACCGTAGGTGCATTGCAGGATGTATATGTGGATAATCCAATTGAGCTTGAACGGATTAACGACAGGCTCAATGTAATATACGACTTAGAAACCAAACATAAGGTAAAAAGCGTAAATGAGTTAATAAGTTTACAAAAGGAGTACGAGGCTCAGTTAGCTTCTATCAATAATTCTGATGAAGAAATAAAACATTTAGAGGCAGAATTAAAAAACGCAGAAGTAAAAACGCTGGAAATAGGAAACTCTCTATCGATTTCACGTAAAAACGGTGCTGAGAAATTTAAAAAAACGCTTCAAGACACAGCTATACCTCTAGGCATGCAGAATCTCAGGTTTGATGTATATTTTGAAACGACAGATTTCAATGCGACGGGATTGGATAAGCTTAAATTCTTGTTTTCTTTTAATAAGCAACAACAATTGATGCCTATCGAAAATACCGCTTCAGGAGGTGAACTATCAAGAGTTATGTTGTGCATAAAATCTATAATAGCCCAATATATGCAGTTACCGACAATCATATTTGATGAGGTGGATACTGGTGTGTCGGGTGAAATAGCTCATAAGATGGGCGAGATGATGTGCGATATAAGCAAAAATATACAAGTGATAGCTATAACTCACTTGCCGCAAGTGGCAGTTAAAGGAATTAGTCATTATAAAGTCTACAAGACTGATAGCGATGAAGCAACATATACATCAATAAAAGAATTGACGAAAGAAGAACGTGTTGATGAAGTGGCTAGAATGTTGAGCGGAAAAGAGGTAGATACGGCTGCTGTGGAGAATGCGAAATCGTTATTAGGATATAATTAATTGAATATGGAGAAAAGTGATTATATATTTGGAATAAGACCAGTGATGGAAGCTATTGAGGCTGGTCGTGATATTGATAAGATATTAGTAAAAAAAGATTTGAACGGCGACTTGATTAACGAGTTGTATGATTTGGTCAAGAAATACCGGATTGTTGCTCAAAGAGTTCCGATAGAGAAGATAAATCGTATTACTCGAAAGAATCATCAAGGCGTACTAGCCGTTCTATCGTCGGTTACATATAGCAATTTAAGTAATGTTGTTCCAGATGCTTATGAGACTGGAAAAATGCCGTTTATTGTAGCGTTGGATGGCGTTACCGATGTCAGGAATTTTGGAGCTATTGCACGCACCTGCGAATGTGCTGGCGTGGATGCTATAGTTATCCCAGAGCACCATAGCGTATCGGTGAGTGGCGATGCTATGAAGACATCGGCAGGCGCGTTACATTATTTACCGGTGTGTAGAGAACGGAGTTTATTAGGAGCGTTGAATTTTTTGAAAAACAATGGTTGCAAAATCGTAGGGGCTTCGGGTAAGACGAAACTTTCTTATACCGATGTTGATTATACTACACCTACGGTTCTTGTTGTGGGTTCAGAGGATAAAGGCTTGCAACCAGAAATAGAAACTGCGTGCGATGAACTTGTTTCAATACCTGAATATGGGCAAATCAATTCGTTGAACGTTTCTGTTGCGGCAGGTGTTTTAATGTATGAGGTCGTAAGACAGCGTAATAAGAAATAAATATTATAATTGTAATGTTTTTTCTTGACCTAAAAGCTATTTTAAGGTAACTTTGCATAAAATTTAGAAAAGAGGACATTTAGAATATGATAACTCGCATTTTAATACGTGTAAAGGTGGTGCAAATGTTGTACTCCTATTTGTTGACGAAAGAAGAAAAGTCGGTAAAAGAAGCTAAAAAGGAACTAGACAAGAGCCTAGATAAGGCTTATGAGTTGTATATATCAATACTTAAATTCATGATTGACCTGACTGAACTTCAGGATTTAAGGCTTGATGAGGCTAGGCATAAATACCTACCGACGGAAGAAGATATGAATCCTAACACAAGGTTTATTGACAATAAGTTTATAGCTAAATTAAAGGAGAATAAAGATTTAAAAGCCTATTTGGATGAAAATCCTGTATCTTGGCGTGATGACATAATTTTCATGAAGCTAATCCTTGATAAGGTGTTGAATTCAGACATATATGAGAAATATATGTCGGCTGAAGAAACTACTTATGCGGATGATTGCAATTTGTGGAAAGATTTGTTGAAAAAAGTGATTTTGGTTGATGATGATTTTTTGGAATTGCTAGAGTCTAAGTCGGTTTATTGGAATGACGACTTGAGCGTAATGGGTACATTCGTATTGAAAACAATCAAGCAATATGCTAGTAACCCCGATACTGTGACAATTCAGCCGAAATATAAGGATGAAGAAGATAGCGAATTTGGTGAACGATTGTTCAGTTGTGCTGTTAGAGAAAATGAGGAAAATAATCATATCATAGATAAATTTATCCTAAAAGATCTATGGGATGTGGAGCGTATAGCTTTCATGGATAGGGTTGTGCTAGGTGTAGGCTTATCGGAAGTTAAGAACTTTGATAGCATACCAACAAAGGTGACAATGAATGAATATATTGAGATAGCCAAGTATTATAGCACTCCTAAGAGCAGTCAATTTATTAACGGTATTTTGAATTCTGCTATAAATTATCTTAAAGATTCAGGAAGAATCAGTAAAGAATGATTATTTCATAACTTTGTACCATATAATTAAAAACTAAAATAAATATGACAACATTAACATCAATTTTATTGCAAGAAGCTGCGGCTGGTGCAGCAGGAAGCGGAATGTCGTCAATCTTAATGATTGTAGCCCTTATCGCTATCTTCTATTTCTTTATGATACGTCCACAGAATAAAGAGCGTAAAAGAATGAGAGAATTTCTAAACTCATTGGAAGTGGGAACTAAGGTGAAAACTGCTAGCGGAGTATACGGAAAGATTAAAGAGATAAACGATGATTGCGTGTATCTTGAAATTGCTGATGGAGTAAAAATAAAGATTGATAAGAATTATATTGTAGCTCCAGCAGAGAAGCCTGCCGAAGCTAAAAAATAATTTAGGCGTTAAAAAGGTTTAGAGAGCCATTACGCTTATTTGGTTAAGCTAATGGCTCTTTGTGATATGGAACGAGCATGATAGATTTAAAAAATATAAAGAACTTGATAAGCCAGTGGAAGTTGAATACTCCAACGGCTCGTGCTGTTTCGCTTTATTTCGTGTTTGTTCTTATATCGTTTATTTTTTGGGCATTTCTATCGTTGAATAATAATCTTCTGTTTGACATGGTGTTGCCCGTAAAAATTAGTTCCGTTCCCGATAGTACAACGATTATATCAAATGTGCCAGACCACATCAGTGTCAACGTAAAAGACCGTGGTATGTCGCTGTTGAAATTTATTATCGGTGACCGTCCGACATTAAACATTAAATTCAAGGATTACGCCCAAGCAGATGGCAGGTTTTATGTATCAAATTCTGAGTTGAGGCGAAGGGTAAGAGCTTTGTTTGAAAATAGTACAACGGTGCAAGGCATGTCGTTGGAAGAAATAAATTTGAAGTATACCAATCTGCCAGCAAAGAAAGTCCCTATAATGTTGGATTTAGACATACGTCCAAATATCCAGTACGTGATATATGGTTCTGTAGACATGGATGCCGATTCTGTTTTAGTATATTCTGATAGGAATACCTTAGCTAAGGTTGAAGAGGTTTATACATATAGGGTTGAAGAAAGAGAGTTGACCGATACTTTGTTGCGCGTAGTGTCTTTATCACCTATACAAGGTGCTAAGTTAGTGCCTGATAAAGTGACGTTAACGATACCTGTTGAGCCGTTAATCACCAAAAAAATAGATATACCAATAAACGTGAAAAACATGCCTGGCAACGTGAATGTCATAACATTTCCGTCAAAAGTTGGTGTTTCGTTTTTAGTGCCTTTTAGTATGTACCGTACAAATTATCCTTTTAATGCAGTGGTAGATTATCGGGATATTATAAATACGAAAGGCAATAAAGTAGGAATAAGTATAGATGAATCGCCTGCGTTGTATGATAATATATCGTTATTGCAAGACAGTGTAGAGTTTATAATAGAGAAACATTAAGATGAATAGTAAAAAAATAGTAGCTTTAACGGGTGGTATAGGAAGTGGCAAAAGTGTAGTGTCTTCTGTGCTACGGTTAATGGGCTATAAAGTTTATGATTGCGATAGTGAGGCTAAGTGCTTGATGAATAGGTCTGATGTGATTAAAACTGATTTAGTAGAAGCATTTGGTGAAGATTGTTTGACGAAAGAACGTACTATAAATTCTAAATACATAAGCTCGGTTGTTTTCAAAGATAGCAAGGCGCTGGCAAAGATTAACTCTATTGTTCATCCTAGGGTAAAAGAAGACATACTTTACAACTTGGGAATGTGCGACAATAGCGTTATGTTTGTGGAAACGGCTATTTTGATGCAGAGTAATCTACTGGATATAGTAGATGATGTGTGGTTGGTGGATGCTCCAGAGCAGACAAGAATAGAGCGTGTAATGAGAAGGAACTCGGTAAAGGCTGAGGATGTGAAGGCTAGAATTAATGCCCAAAAACATCAAGATTTCTCTAGCTTGAGCCACTATGAGCAGATAACGAATGATGGATTGATGCCGTTGTTGCCACAAATTGAAGAGTTGGTTCAACGATTATAGCGTTAAATCATGTACACATATAGCATGTGAAATGTGAAAGTGTGTAAACTTCTTGATAGAACCGAAAAGGAATCGTAAATTTGCAATAGATTAATTCTAATAAAAACTATTTATAAAAGAACATTGCAATTATGTTAAAGAAAATATTATCAATTTCAGGAAAACCAGGGCTTTTTAAGTTAGTTTCTTACGGAAAGAACATGTTGATAGTGGAAGGTCTTGCAGATGGAAAGAGATTTCCCGCATATTCACATGATAAAATAATTTCATTGGGAGATATAGCAATTTACACTTATGATGAAGAAGTTGCTTTGAGCGATGTGATGCAAGCTATTTATGATAAGTATGAGGGTAAGGCTATAGATGCAATACAATATTCTGATAAGGCCTCTTTATTTGCATTTTTTTCTGAAGTTCTTCCAGAATTTGACCAAGAAAGAGTATATCCTAATGATATAAAGAAAGTTATAGCGTGGTATAATCTATTGGTTGGTGCTGGATTCACTTCATTTAAGGAAGAAGAAAAAGTTGCTGAGCCAGAAACTGCTGAACAAGCTGAAGATAGGTAATCAATAATAAATTTTAGAATATTATAGAAGGGAGAAATGAGATTTAGATTCTCTTTCTTCCTTTTATTGTTAAAATGCTGTTATCATGAATGTATCGAATAAAATTGTGCGTATTAGCGGTGGGCTTATTTTTGTGTGCATGTTACTGGCTGCATCTTCTTGTGGATCACAAAAAACGCTAGTCAGCGATGAAGATAAAGAAATAATCAGGGAGCAAAGTAAGAAAGGTAATAAGAATCTGTATAAAGAAGTGAATGCATGGCTTGGGACACCATATAAATATGGAGGGAATACAAGAAAAGGAACAGATTGCTCTGGATTTGTAGTGTCAGTGTATCAGGCAGTATATGGAAAGAAATTATATCGTAGTTCATATCAGATATACGATAATAATTGTAAACCTATAAAGAAAAAGAACTTAGAAGAAGGGGATTTAGTTTTTTTTTCAAGTAAGAAAGGAAAACGTATTGACCATGTGGGAATTTACTTGAAAAATAATAAGTTTGCCCATGCAACAACTCGTAGAGGTGTGATAATAAGCGATATGGATGAAACCTATTGGTACAATACGTTCGTGGCTGCCGGTAGGGTCGATATGTAGCAACTATTTGTAGAACTTATAGATAGCCCCATCGTCTTTGATGGAATGATGATTAATATTTAGGCTGTCGCATTCAGCTTTGAATGTTTCTAATTGTTTGTGAAAAATATCGGATGCTAAGACAACGAGTTTGGTGTCATAACTGCGAATCAGATTCTCGATGTTGCCATAATATTTTTTTGTGACAATCAAGTAATCCAATTTAATCTTAGGCATATAGATGACACGTTTCGCTGAATTGTCAGATATAATGCCTACTCGTTTTCCGAACATGCATGTGTATGGCGGATGAAACGCTTGGTGAATAGTGCTAGTTGTGTCGTTTATACTTATCTCGTTGATATGGAATTTTGCCAAGAAACCTTTGTTATATCGTTTGAACCTACCGATATCGAGTGTATCATCGGGACACCAGATATTGGCTTTGCCGTTGTTGAATGTCAACACTGGTGTGCAAGATAAGTCGCTGTAAATTATATAACCGCAGTTAGGCGATTTTTGGGTTTCAATGTAGTATAGG
>CAZSHA010000032.1:16539-23498 GCA_964606575.1 uncultured Muribaculaceae bacterium
AGAGCGATAGATGTTATCAAGCATAAGCATAGCATCGTGAATGAGATAAAAACATTATCGCTATATGAGCCTGGAAGATTGATTATATTGTTTGCCAATTCTATTATAGAGGAATATGACTTGTCTAAAAACGATGTTAAAATGTTACATTCGATACCCATATATAACAAGGTTATATGTAATAATCCTCCACCTATTATAAAAGGAAGAATAGGAATGATAAGTGTGTTTGTTAATATTGAGTAGAACGATATATAGTTGAAATAGAATGCCGTTAGCCACATTGTTCCGAAAGCGGTGATAACAGAAACACCAACTGTAGAAGTGATATAAAACAACAATTCCTTCTTAGGGGAAACAAAGTTTAACCTGTTGGAGAACGATAATATTGTCAATACGGATATGAAACTTAGTTGAAATCCTATTTCAAAAAGGGCGTTAGGATTGAAAATAAGAATAAACAATGCTGACGCTAACAAGGCATTAAGCGAGTTGTTTTTGCGGTAGCTTATTTTTGCTAGAATAACAAATCCTATCATTAGTGTGGCTCTTGTAACCGAAATAGGTAGACCCGCAATAAATGAGAATATAATAATAGCAATTAATGTTATAATGTGCCTAATCCTTTTAAGTTTCAGATAATCTAGTGGTAATAATAAGATGTTTAGTAGTAGTGATATGATACCTATGTGCATACCGCTTAATGCAAGTATGTGCGAAATACCGGCAAGTGAGAATATTTCACGGGTTTCGTAATCCAAAAGAGTTGAATCTCCTAAAAGGATTGTTATAAAGAAAGTTTTGCTATCATTGTTTAATTTGGAATCAAGAATAAGATTGATTAGTTTACGTTGAATGTTTTGTGCTAATGTGAAAATGCTTGTGTGCGTTCCGATTTTCGTGTATTCATATCTGTTTATAAAAGAGTGGTATAAGAATCCTTTTCCACGCATGTGTTTAGCATAGTCA
The DNA here is from genome assembly GCA_964606575.1 of uncultured Muribaculaceae bacterium. Taxonomy (GTDB): domain Bacteria; phylum Bacteroidota; class Bacteroidia; order Bacteroidales; family Muribaculaceae; genus RGIG4576. Next base: position 17,509 of record CAZSHA010000032.1, read on the forward strand.
AATTCTTCAGGATTGCCGTTGTTGGTGATTCGTGTCGGTCGGAATATGAAAGCGATGATGTCGCCTTCTTTCAGCGAGTAATCGTTGCCTTCCATCCATGCCGTGATTTTTTGATTGATTGTAGTAGTTCGGTTGCTGGAAGTATCAATGACAGCTGTGACATGTAGTTGTAGTTTGGTGGAGTAGTCGTTGTCGATTAGTTTGGTGATAGTTCCTTCGGCTATAGTTTCGGCAGGAAAATCTCTTGCTAGTTCCGATGGCTGGTTTAAATTATAGCACAATGCCCCCATAGAACAGCATAATAAGAATAATGGTAATCCGATGATATAAGATGCTGTTAATCGTAAGGTTGCTTTATTTAAGGTTGTTGCTATAATATATGATGTACCGCTTATTATTGTGATAATGATTGCCGCTAGATTGGGTAAGGAAAAAGAAGATGCGGCTAATATACCAATAACAAATGGTGCAAGCAGCCTGAATATAGGTGTTTTTGAAAACGAGTTTTTCATGGTTAGATTTTAAAGCGTTTGGCGACAGTTATCTAGTCGTCCATATATCGTATGATGCGAAAGCTTGCAACAAGAGCATTTCAAGACCGTTCTTTGTTTCAGCTCCTTGTGCTTTAGCATTTTTCATAAACAATGTTTCGTCGGGGTTGTAAAGCAAGTCATAGCATAGATGCTTGTCGGTGAGAAGCGCATAAGGAATGTCTGGGGATTCATCTATGTTAGGATACATTCCTAGTGGGGTTGTATTTACGATAATATGATATTCATTGATAATATCCTTGTTGATTTCGCTATATATGATTGCATTGTCGCTTTTCTTCCTAGAAACATATTGCGGCTCGATACCTAATTTTTCTAATCCAACAAATACGGCTTTAGCCGCTCCTCCTGTGCCAAGAATTAAAGCCTTTTTCATGTGTTGCTTTATTAGGGGAGCGATAGAATCGCAGAAACCAATAATATCGGAATTATATCCTTTTAATTTGAGATCACCGTTTTCTCTAATTATTTTTATGACATTTACAGCACCTATTCTAGCTGCGTCTTCATCGAGTTCGTCTAAAAATGGGATTACTTGTTGTTTGTATGGAATGGTAACGTTTAAGCCTTCGAGGTTATGATGTTCACTTATAACTTCCATTAACATATTAATGTCTGGAATTTCGAAATTAATGTATTCAGCATCAATTTTTTCCGATTCAAATTTGTTGTTGAAGAAGTTTTTTGAGAACGAGTGTCCAAGCGGATACCCAAGAAGACCGTAGACTTTATCTTTCATATATTTAGTAATATTACAGTTTAATTAGCTACAAAAATAGTAGAATGCTTTCAATATTCATTTCATTTTACGTTTTTTTTTGTTCATTTTTAACCATTAGAAAAAAAAGAAATAGGAAAACAAGTAAATTCAGAGGTAAATTAGTAACTTTGTAAGACTCAAATTATAATAGACTTGCCACATATTAATGACTGATATAAAGAGGTTTTTTGTTTTTTCGATCTTTGCCTTGGTGTTTGCGACATTGAGTGCTGAGCCGTTTACTGTTGTGATTGATGCTGGTCATGGCGGTAAAGACATTGGTGCTGTTGGAAGGAAAATATATGAGAAGAATATCAATCTTGCTGTTGCGTTGAAATTGGGCGATATGATAAAAGATAAGATGAAGGATGTGAAGGTTGTTTATACGCGCAAAACCGATAAATATCTAACGTTACAAGAACGTGCTGACATTGCGAATAAGGCAAAAGGTAATCTTTTCATATCAATACACACCAATTCGGTCGCAAAAAGGAATAAAAACAGAAAAACTATTAAAGGAGCTTCCTCTTATACATTGGGATTGCATCGTTCTGATGATAACTTGGAGGTGGCAAAGCGTGAGAACTCGGTTATTGCTTTAGAGAAGGACTATACTGTGACTTATCAAGGTTTTGATCCTAACTCGACTGAATCATATATAATATTTGAAATCAGCCAGAATGTACACATGGAGCAAAGTGTGAATTTTGCATCGTTAGTACAGAAAGAGTTCGTTTCTACGGCGCAACGTGTTGATAGGGGAGTGCGGCAAGCTGGTTTTTTGGTATTAGCTCGTACTAGTATGCCAGCCGTGCTGGTCGAGTTGGATTTTATTTGTAATCCTACGCAAGAAGCGTTCCTCGGTTCTAAATCAGGACAAAATAAGTTAGCGAAGGCTTTGTTCAATGCTTTTTATGAGTATAAGACAGCGAGCGATAATAAAATAGCTGCCGTGGCAAACTCTAACAAGAAAGTGGAAAACAAGAAGCAAGAGGAAGAGGTTGCTGAGTCTGAGAACGACACCGAAAGCGCGGCAACTCAGCAAAAGTCTGAACGCAAATCTGTTGAAGCATCAGAAAGTGGAGATGTTGCGGTTGACTCCAAACGTTATCGTTTTTCTACGCAACGTGGTAAGAAATCGACATCTGTGAAAATGGAAGTGAGCGAAAAGAAAAATGTTAAGGTGGAAGATAAGAGTAAAAAGAAGGTTGAGAAATCTAAAGGCGATAAAAACAGTAATAATGATGAAATTGTCTATAAAGTGCAGTTTTTGACAAGTATGGAAAAACTTTCTAAGAAAGATTATCGTTTTAAGGGTTTAAATCCTGTATCTTCTTATAAAGATGATGGGCTGTATAAATACACTTATGGTTCAACATCCAATCTAGAAGAGGCTCAAGCTATATTGAAAAAAGTAAAAGAAAAATTCAAAGGAGCCTTTATCGTGCATTTTAGCGATGGTAAGCGTATTAAATAAAATAGAGTAAAATTAAAAGATATAATATGAGAAAATTCTTTACAAGAGAAGTGATGATAGGTGTAGCAGTTTTGATAAGTATGGGATTGCTACTATGGGGTATCAACTATTTAAAAGGAGTAAATTTATTCAAGCCAGCTAATTATTATAGCGTTAAGTATTCACAAGTAAGTGGACTAACAGCTTCTGCCCCAGTTACGATTAATGGATTTCAAGTTGGTTTGGTTCGTGATGTTGCCTACGATTATGATAATAATGGTAAAATTATTGTAGAGTTAAGTTTGGATAAAGAGTTGAAATTGCCAGTCGGAACAGAAGCTATGGTAGTTACGGATATGTTAGGAACATCGACTATTGCATTGAAATTATCTGATTCGACTGACTATTATGAAGTCGGGGCTGAAATTCCTGGAACTGTACAGGCTGGCTTGATGGATAATGTATCTAAAGACGTATTACCAGCTCTTGCTGTTATGATGCCAAAAATAGATAGCATATTGACAAGTATTAATACTATCTTGGCTAATCCAGCATTGAATGCGTCGGTTTCTCGTATTGATAAGATAACAGCCAATTTGGAGCAAACGACAGATGTGCTAAATAGGACAATGGCTAAAAATATGCCTGAAATCATGTCAAATGCCAATGCGTTAACTAATGATTTGACTGTTGTGTCGGGGAATTTGGCTGAAGTGAGCGATGAATTAAAGAAATTGCCACTTGATTCTACTATAATGTCAATGCAACTATGGCTAATATGAAAGCTATAACAGATAAGGTGAACGGCAAAGATTCTAGTGTTGGATTGTTGTTGAACGATACTAGATTGTACAATCATGCCGATCAAACGATTTTAAGTTTGGATTCGTTGTTTAAGGATATAAAAGCAAATCCCAAACGATATATAAATGTGAAGGTTTTCTAAATAGAATATATAAGATTTGCTTGTTTAGAATTAATCTAAATAATTAGAAAATGTGGGTTTCTTTTGAAATCCACTTTTTATTTGAAAAAGCATGATTGCTTTTAGCGTTATAGCATCAAAAAATGAGTAGCAAATTTGCAGGGTAAAACTTAAATCGCTTGATTATTAGGGTTATAATAATTTTTGATTTTAAATATTGCTAATAAAAATGTTGGTTGTTGTAAGTGTTTGATATACAAAAAGTTGCATTGCTTCTATAAAATCCAAATTTCTGAGCGTTTTTTTTTCTTGAATTTTTGGGCAAATTTTGTACTCGCAAAAGCAGAGAAAGTACGATTTAATGTTATCGCAAGACAAAGACATATTATGGCAAAAGTGTCTTTCAATTTTGAAAGATAATTTGAGCGATGAGCAATTTAATGCTTGGTTCAAACCAATAACTGTATATAGTTATGAGGAGAATCGGTTGGTGTTGAATGTGCCGTCGCAGTTCTTTGTCGAAAAGTTAGAGGGGACATACCTTAATTTGGTTAAACGTACTTTAAGGCACGTCTACGGTGATACGATACGTCTTTATTATAAAGACTCTAGTGTGACTGTTCGTGGTGCTACAAGCAGTCCTGTCGTAGATAATAGGGTTGAGAAATCTATACCTAAGGTTAATAATCCATTTGAGAAGGAGGATTATGGTGATATAGATTCTCAATTGAATCCTAAGTACACTTTTGAGAACTATTGTGGCAGTATGAGCAATAAACTTGCGGTAAGTATCGGAGAAGCTATTGCTACTAATCCTAAGTGTAAGACTTTTAACCCGCTGTTTATTTTCGGCCCTACTGGTGTGGGTAAAACTCACTTGATACAAGCAATTGGTATTAAGATGAAAGAAACTCAGCCGCAAAGCCGTGTGCTATATGTAACGGCACGTGTGTTTGAGAGCCAATATACAACTGCGGTGCGAAACAATAAGGTGAATGATTTCATCAATTTCTATCAGAGCATAGACACATTGATTCTTGACGACATTCAGGAGTTTGCCGGAAAGACTGCAACACAAAACACATTCTATCATATATTCAATCATTTGCACCAAAACCAGAAACAACTAATATTGTCGAGTGATACTCGACCTGTTGATATGGATGGTATGGTGCCTCGGTTGATTTCTCGTTTCAAGTGGGGAATGACCGCCGAATTGAATAAGCCCGACTATACGTTGCGTAGAAATGTGCTGACAATGAAAGCAGATCAAGATGGTTTGACAATTTCAAGCGAGATATTGGATTTTATTGCCAATAATGTGACTGATAGTGTACGTGAACTTGAAGGCATCGTTGTATCACTGTTGGCACATGCTACAATGCTAAATCAAGAAATAACTTTAGATTTGGCTAAGGCTGTCATTTCAAATGCTGTGAAAGTGTCGAAGATGCAGGTGACATTTGAGATGATTGCTGAAAAAGTGTGCGAACATTATAATATAGATACCGAATTGATTTATGGTAAGTCACGAAAGCGAGAAATCTCAGATGCAAGGCAGATTGTGATGTACTTGGCTAAGAAATTGACTCAATTGTCATCGACAAATATAGGAACACGCTTATCTCGAAATCATGCAACAGTACTTCATGCATGTAAGACAATAGAAGAGCGGTTGACAATAGAAAAGCCACTTCAAGAAGATATAGAGAAAATAGAAAACGAGTTTAAAGGTTAATTCTTAAACTCGTTTTTTTATTATGACTTTTATGGGCTATATAATCTTGTGGTAACTTATTTAGGTCTAATAAAATCTTTTTCATAACTTTGCATAATCGTTGAGTATCTGTGCTTTTAGAGAATCGATAATTAGATGCCAGCGAATACATGATAAAGTAAAAACGTTTACTTGACGTTTTGTTTTTGACTTTTCAGAACTTCGGAAATTTTGAACTCAGTATCAGAAGCAAGCAAGGGTAGATGTTTGTGTGGTATGTATATACCCTCTCTATGTGCTTTCTTGAAACAGGAAAGTGCATAGAGTTGTTTAGTATACAATATACGCAGGCTTCTAATTTGCTGTTCCTATACCAGAGTGTTTCCGAAGACATTGAAAAGTAGGACATAAGGCAAGTACTGATTCCTGCGTATTTTCTTTTGATTGTTTCTGAAAATTTTACAATTAGGCAAAAAATGGTCGGTAGGGGAATCGTCGACTAAAGGAAAAATTTATAATATGAAAACATTAGTGTCCCATAAAAATTAGGGACTGGCTAAACATTAAATAAATTAGGCCCA
>CAZSHA010000033.1:0-22671 GCA_964606575.1 uncultured Muribaculaceae bacterium
ATGCGATATTGCGTGAAGAATTTAAGAATGCTGGTCTAGACAAGAAAGTGTGGCAATATTTTACCGTAGTTCCAGACTTTAAGTCAGTCGGTGTGCGTGATAATGCCCGTTCATTTGAATATCCTGTAATCATACGTGCCGTAAACACAGTAGATGCAATGACTGCTACGATTGAGCATGTAGATTGGGCAATTCTAGATAAGATTACAGCACGTATTTTGAAAGAAGTGAAGAATGTGAACCGTGTTTGCTATGATATGTCGCCAAAACCCAATGCGACCATCGAGTGGGAGTGATATTTTAACGTAAATGTTATATAATAGGAATGACGGCTATTTGCCGTCATTCGTTGTTTTTATTCCATAAGGTCGTCGTATTTTTGGAATAAGAAATCATTATAGGGGAAGCGCGCTTGGTGTATTTCTTTAGCCTTATCATATAGCAAAGACTTCAATTCTTCAATGTTCTGCTTGTTCTTAGCCGAGATAAACACGCAATTCTTTTCCATTTTTGCCATCCATGTATCTTTGAGTTCGTCAAGTGGGATGTTTTCACGTGTGCGAGGAGTCAAATCGTCGTCATCCTTTTTTACGTAGGTGAAGGCATCTATCTTGTTGAACACTAATATCATTTCTTTGTCGGTAGCGTTGCACACCTCTTGTAGGGTCTTGTTTACGATTTCGATTTGTTCCTCAAATTGCGGATGTGAAATGTCTACTACGTGAACTAATATATCGGCATCACGCACTTCGTCAAGCGTACTCTTGAACGACTCTACTAGGTGATGCGGCAATTTGCGTATGAAACCTACTGTGTCGCTCAATAAGAAAGGCAAGTTTTCGATAACCACTTTGCGGCATGTGGTGTCGAGTGTAGCAAATAGCTTGTTTTCGGCAAATACATCGCTTTTGCTTAGTAGGTTCATGAGTGTGGATTTTCCAACGTTGGTGTATCCAACAAGAGCTATACGTGTGAGTTTTCCTCTGTTCTTGCGTTGAACTGTAAATTGAGTGTCAAGCTCTTTGAGTTTCTGTTTCAACAGAGATATTTTAGCTAGGATGATACGGCGGTCGGTTTCAATCTGAGTTTCACCTGGACCACGCATACCGATACCGCCTCGTTGGCGTTCCAAGTGAGTCCACATTCGTGTCAATCGAGGAAGCAAATAACGGTATTGAGCCAATTCCACTTGCATCTTAGCGCTTGCTGTCTGCGCTCTCTTGGCAAAAATGTCGAGAATAAGGCTGGTGCGGTCAAGTATTTTAGTCTTTAATTCTTTCTCGATATTCGACACTTGCTTTGCCGATAGGTCATCGTCAAATACTACAAGACCTATTTCATTATCCTCAACGTATTGGGCTATTTCTTGCAATTTTCCAGTGCCAACGAAAGTGGCTCTGTTGGGTTGGTCGATGCGTTGCAAGAATTTTTTCACCACCACTGCACCAGCAGTGTCGGCAAGGAAAGCCAGTTCGTCAAGATATTCGTTGGCTTTAATCTCATTTTGTTGAGGTGTTATAAGTCCCACCAAAACAGCTTTTTCACTGATTTCTTCAGTGATTATGTTGTCAATCATTCCGTCTTTTCTTGCTTTCGCCATATTTGTGTAGTCTTTTTATTATATCAATCAGCTTTGTTAAGCTAATAATTGTATTATCAATTTTTATTAAAACGCAAATTTACATATTTTTCTTGCTATCGTGGTAAGATTACGCTAATTTTGTATTTAATTACGAGTAAAGCGACGTGAAACATGAATAAGGAAGTTTTAATCAAATTATATACTGATTTCGTTGGTGAAGAGCCTGTTGAAATCATAGAATTGCCTGCATCGGGCTCAAATCGACGTTATTTCCGCCTTCTAGGCAAAGAATCGATTATAGGTGCCATAGGCACATGCAAGGAGGAAAACGAGGCGTTTCTTTATATGGACGTGCATTTTTATAACAAAGGCTTGCCTATTCCTAAGGTGTATAGCGTGAGTGAAGACCGCATGGCTTATATACAGGAGGATTTGGGTGATTTGGCTTTGTTTAAGGCGATAGAAAAGGGTAGATTGACACGAGTGTTCGGAGAAGATGAAAAAGGCATTTTGATTAAAACAATACGCTTGTTGCCAAAGATTCAATTTGAGGGTGCTGATGGAATGGATTTCTCAGTGTGCTATCCAGCGCCAGAATTCGACCGTCGTTCGATACTTTGGGATTTGAATTATTTCAAATATTGCTTTTTGAAAGCAACAGGTATGGAATTTTCAGAAAGCAGGTTGGAGGATGATTTTGATAGAATGGCAGATGTGCTGTTGAAGAACAATTCCAATACTTTCCTTTATCGTGATTTCCAATCACGCAATGTGATGATAAAAGACGGCGAGCCTTATTTCATCGACTTCCAAGGAGGGCGTAAAGGCCCATTCTATTATGATGTGGCTTCATTCTTGTGGCAGGCAAAGGCTAATTTCCCTGATAGCTTGCGGCAAGAACTTTTGGTGGAATACATAGATGCGTTACGCCAATATATCCAGATTGATGAAAAGGAATTTTATGATCAATTGCGTGTGTTCGTGTTGTTCCGCACGTTGCAGGTGCTTGGAGCATACGGTTTCCGAGGATATTTTGAGAAGAAGCCATATTTTATCCAAAGCGTGCCATTCGCATTAGACAATTTGCGTAATCTTTTAGAAACTCCATTTGAAGAATTTCCTTATATGAACAATCTGTTGAAGGAGTTGACCAACTTAAAACAGTTTACTAGCGATTATCAACAGCGTTCACTCACGGTGAAGGTGATGAGCTTCTCTTATAAAAAAGGTATTCCGAATGATGCTTCGGGCAATGGCGGTGGTTTCGTTTTCGATTGTCGTGCGATTAATAACCCCGGGAAATATGATCGATACAAACCATTCACGGGTTTGGATGATTGCGTGAAGAAATATCTTGAGGACGATGGCGGTATAACAGATTTTTTGAATCATGCCTATGCTTTGGTGGATAGTTCAGTAGGAAGATATATTGAGCGTGGTTTTACCAATCTTATGATATGTTTCGGATGTACTGGCGGGCGGCATCGTTCTGTGTATAGCGCGCAGCACATGGCAGAGCATATACACCGTAAGTGGAATGTTAAGGTGGAACTTGTTCACCGAGAGCAAAACATAGAAGAGCATCTTAGACCGAAAAACAGCTGATAATTGATATGAAAGCGATGATTTTTGCGGCAGGACTGGGTACTCGCTTACGTCCGCTTACCGATAATATGCCTAAAGCGATGGTGGAAGTGGATGGCAAACCTATGCTGCAACGAGTGATAGAGAATCTCAGCTATTATGGGTTTAATGAAATAGTTGTCAATATACACCACTTTGGACAGCAGATTGTAGATTTTCTTGCCAGCAATAATAATTTCGGGTTGGATATAGTAATAAGTGATGAACGTGATTTGTTGCTTGACACTGGGGGAGGTATCAAAAAGGCACGTGCTTTTTTTGATGACGGAGAGCCGTTTCTTGTTCATAATGCCGATATTCTTACAACTCTCGACTTGAAGGCTATGTATGACTATCATCTATGCGGAAATGCCGACGCTACGCTGTTAGTGAAAAGTCGCAAGACCGAGCGTTATTTATTGTTTGATGAAGATAATAGGTTGCGCGGATGGATTAATAAAAAGACTGGAGAAACACGCCCTGAGGGTTTTAAGTTAGCGGAACATAATTATCAAGAATTGGCTTTTGGCGGAGTGCATGTAATATCTCCGTCTATCTTTAAAGCCTTAGATTCTTATACCGATGAAGCTAAATTCTCTATAACTCCATTCTATATCGACAAATGCCGAGAGCTGAAAGTTCAAGGTTATAATCCTGCAGGCTATGAGTGGTTTGACATAGGTAAACCTGAAACCCTCGACCTAGCCACCGAATATTTTCGGCAACAAAGACCTAAAATGGATAAACTGTGAACTCTCTAGCTTAGAACCAGCCTACTTTAATGCCGAAAGATAGGGTGAGATAGTCTTCAGGGGTTAAGGAGTTATTCTTAACGGCTTGTATTATAGCAAAATCATGGGTGCTTATTTCGTAGAATAGGGTGATATACTTAGCGAAAATTCGTTTACTGTTAGGAATTTTGAAAGTTATACGTTCACCGATGAAAATGTTGGTACGGATCTTAGTTGAGAACCAGTAATATCCGTTGGGGTATTTGTCGGGAGCTTTACTCCAAAACTCGTCACTGAATACGGTGTTGAAATACAGTCCGCACGATAATGGCTCAAAATAGAATTTGTCGTTTTCCCATACTTTCCAAGGTGTGAAATTCTCTTTAATCGTGAATGTCATTTTTGCTTTTTTTGATTGGTGTGTCGGGATAAGCCCAAGAAACACGTCGGTTTCCCATTGCTTGTTCTTTCCGTATTGCCAACCTGTACCTATTGAAACAAGTCCCATGTTGCCAGCAAATTGTATTTTGTTATAGGCAGGAATAAGGTTGAGCCATGATTTTTCGAAACGTTCCAAACGTTTCAGATACTTTTCGTTGATATATTTGCTGTCCACATGCTTACGCTCATCGTCAATCACCCAAATAGAATCGGTGTTGACAATGATTGAATCTCTAGCATGCGATTGAGATACGCCTGCAAGGAGTAAACAGAATAGGGCGAATATTTTAATAACGGCAAACTTCATAATTATATCCATCGGGGGTTATAGTAAAAACAAGATAACTACGGTCTTCCATACATTCGCATTGGTAGTAAAAAATACCGTCGTTGTAGTAATCGTTGACCGTTATATTATGCCCATGCGCGTTGAAACAAAATAACAGTTCGGGCAACTTATTTAAATAATATTGAAAAGCGTGGGCGACATTATTGTTGAAAACATCGCTAAAAGGGGCTGCGTGCATACACACTACCGAACGTTTGGCGTTACTTGTGCTGTCGTTGATATGCTCCAATATAAAGTCAAAATCGGGTATAGCCTCGGAATAGTCGAATTCAAGAGCGTTGGTATTAAGGCATAGAAATTTCACATCACCAGCGATAAAGGAGAAATTGGTGTCGCCCCAGATTGTTTTAAATACGTCTGTTCCTGTTCCTAGGCAATCGTGATTACCGATAAGTCCCACGTATGGAACGGTTAATTTCTCAAGGATGTCACGTTGCCACAAAAACTCATTAGTTGTTCCGTAGTCGGTAAAGTCGCCGCCGTGTATAACGAAGTCAATATCGCTCCGAGAGTTGATGTGCGTGACAAAATCTTTGGTTTCATCATAAAATACTTGAGAATCACCCATTGCGGCAATTCTAATAGTGTCTTTGCCTGCACATAGCGATTCTATGCGTTCAATATTTCTCTTATTAATGCCTCTTGCTCCGTTTATCCTCACGTCGTAAGGATGATAGTCAATCATCTCGCATGATGAGAAAACAAGCAATGATAAAAGAAGGCTATAGATTAAATGCTTCATCTTTCTCATAGTTTTGCAAAGATACAACAATCGGCTTTGAGCTTTTATTCATGGTTCAATTTAGGCGAAAAAAGGCGAATTTTGGTAAATCTATAGTGCGATAAAGTGGAAATTGTTTAGTAATTTTGTGTTCAAAGTAAACTTATAAATTTATTGATAATATGAAATATTCAAAATTGATTTTGGCGACAACGGCTTTGATGGTTTGCGGTTCGGCACAAGCAGAGGTCGCTTTGAAAATTGCGCGTGGCGAGCGTGATACGGTTTATCAAAAAAGACACTATGTAGTGGGCGTTACAAATCCTGGAAATAAGGCTATTGTGAACGGTGAGGAAGTTAAGGTGTACAAGACAGGCTCATTCGGTGCAGAGTTGGAGCTTAAAGAAGGTAATAATAAAGTTAATGTGGTTGTAGAAGACGGCAGCGGTCGTAATGAGAAGACTTTTAACGTGTTCTATGCAACTAAACGTCCGCAACGGCTTATGACATTGGAACAAGCGAAAAAGGCTTTAGATAAAAACACTTTTAGAGAAAAAGATTTTTACGCTAAATCGAAAGACGGTGCATATCTTCAGTATGGTGATGGCGATGACCGTTTAGGAGGTTCGAAGATGGGATATGTAGATGCCGATATAGTGTTTCATATTGTGGGCGAGAAAGGCGATTTGTATAAGGTTCAGCTTTCCCAGAATAGATATGCTTATATGGAGAAGATTTATCTTGAGCCTACCGATGAATTTACAGAAACTGTGAATACCGGCAGTTGGCATGTGAGTGGCAAGGATGGCTATGACCAAGTGTCAATCAGTTTGCCAAAGCGTTTGCCTTACCATTCTTGGACACAGCTAGATCCTACTTGTATTTGTGTGGATGTATTCGGCGCAATGAATAACAGCAATTGGATGACGCAATTGAATAATACTTCAATGGTTGATTATGTGGATTCACGTCAAGTGGAAAGCGATGTTTATCGTGTCATTATAAAGTTGCAACAAGATTATTTATGGGGTTATTCTATCGGCTATGATAGAAATAATCTTGTTATAAAGGTTAAACATGCGCCTGCATTGACCTTAAAAGGTATGACTATTGGGCTTGATGCCGGTCATGGCGGAGAATATCCTGGTGCAATTAGTGCTTCGGGACTTACGGAAAAGGAAGTCAACCTTTCAATGATTAATGAGGTGAAAGCGTTGCTAGAGGCGAAAGGGGCTAAAGTGGTAATGAGCCGTGACGGAGATCAAGGACCTTCTATGAGTGAGAGAAAAAAGATATTTAAAGAAGCTAATGTGGATTTGATGATTTCCATTCATAATAATTCTGGAGGCTCTCCGCTAGTGGAAATGGGATCATGCACGGCTTATAAGCATGTGTCAAATCGTGCGTTGGCGGCTAAGATGCAGAATAGATTGGTCGAATTAGGTCATAAGAATTTTGGTCTAATAGGCAACTTTAATTTCTCGCTTAATCAGCCGATTGAATATCCTAATGTATTGCTTGAAGTGTTGTTTATGAGTAGTTTGCCAGAGGAAGAGAAACTTGCTGATAAGGAATACCATAAGAAAGTGGCAAAGCAAGTGGTTCTAGGATTGGAGGACTATTTGAAGGAAGTGAAACAGTCACAAAAGAAATAAACAGTCGTTTATAGAAAAAAGTTACAGCCATTTAGAATTTCTAAATGGCTGTATTCTTTTATATATTAAGGTTGTTTAGTATGCGAACATAGGATATTCATTCATCATTGCGTTAACCTTTGCACGTACTGCGGCAATCACTTTTTCATCTTCAGGAGCATGAAGAACGGTGTCGATTAGTTCAACGATTTCGCCCATCTTGTCTTCTTTTACACCACGAGTTGTGATAGCTGGAGTTCCAAGACGAATACCAGAAGTCTGGAAAGGAGAGCGGCTGTCGAATGGAACCATGTTCTTATTTGCTGTAATATCGGCAGCAACTAGAGCCTTTTCAGCTACTTTACCAGTTAGTTCAGGGAACTTAGTGCGTAGATCGAGCAAAATGCAGTGGTTGTCAGTTCCGCCAGATGCGATCTTGTAACCCTTGTCGGTAAGGGCTTGTGCCATAGCTTGAGCGTTCTTTTTCACTTGCTTTTGATATTCAACGAATGATGGCTGTAGAGCTTCACCGAATGCTACAGCCTTAGCTGCGATAACGTGTTCAAGCGGTCCGCCTTGTACGCCGGGGAAAACAGCAGAGTCTAGCAATTGCGACATCATCTTGACTTGTCCCTTAGGTGTAGTCTTTCCCCAAGGGTTCTCGAAGTCTTTGCCTAGAAGTATGATACCGCCACGAGGACCACGTAGGGTCTTGTGTGTTGTTGAGGTGACAATGTGCGCATATTTCAAAGGATTTTCAAGCAATCCAGCCGCAATTAGTCCAGCAGGGTGTGCCATGTCGATAAGCAAGATAGCGCCTACAGAATCGGCGATTTGTCGCATTCTAGCATAATCCCAGTCACGAGAGTAAGCGCTTGCGCCGCCCACGATAAGTTTAGGTTTCACTTCGTGTGCCAATTTTTCCATTTGCTCGTAATCCACAAGGTTGGTGTCTGGTGTTACGTTATATTCAACTTGGTTGAATACGATACCAGAGAAGTTTACAGGAGAACCATGAGAAAGGTGTCCACCGTGAGAAAGGTTCAATCCCATGAAAGTGTCGCCAGGATTCATGCATGCCATGAATACAGCCATGTTGGCTTGCGCTCCTGAGTGTGGTTGTACGTTAGCCCATTCTGCTCCGAATAGCTTCTTGATGCGTTCGATTGCTATGGTTTCGCTCTCGTCCACGACTTCACAACCGCCATAATAGCGGTGTCCCGGATAACCTTCGGCATATTTGTTGGTTAGGCAAGAACCCATAGCTTGCATTACTTGTTCGCTCACAAAGTTTTCAGAAGCGATAAGCTCGATTCCTTTCTTTTGGCGTTGATGTTCACGTTCAATAATGTCGAAAATCAATGTATCTTTCTCCATAAATAAAATGTTGATATATGTTTATTGTAGTTTGTATTTATTTCTTTTTCTTTACTGTCCAACCAAATGTGCCTATAAGCTCTCCCATCGTGTAGTAACCACCATGAGCATAGACAAGCAATCCCGCTTTTTTCATATCGAATGCCCCGGTTTCTGGGTCGATAAACCGTTCGTCAGCTATCACGTTAAGCACGTCGGCTATAAACATGTCGTGTGTGCCTAAGTGGATAATATCTTTTACCCTGCATTCTATAGAGATTGGAGATTGCTCAATATAGGGAGCGCTCACCTTCACTCCGTTGGAAGGGGTGAGGTTCATCTCCTCAAATTTGTTATAATCCCTGCCAGAACGCACACCGCACCAGTCGGTTGCTTGTGCAAGCTCTTCGGTGGTGAGGTTGAGTGTGAACTCCATGTTGCGTTTTATTATGTCGTAACTATGGCGTTCGGGACGTATCGACACGTAACACATTGCAGGATCGGAGCAAATAGTTCCTACCCAACTAGCGGTGAACACATTCCACTCATCGGGTTTGCTGCCGCAACTCACCATAATGGCAGGTAGCGGATAAATCATTGTTCCTGGTCGCCAATTCTGTTTCATCGGTCGTGGCAATAGAGTTGTTATTTAAGTGTGATTTTATCTTTATTTTCAGTACGCTCGCAATAGTGGCATTTAAGCACCATGTTGTCACGGTCTATTACGTGGAAGTGTGTACGCATAGGCTCATTGTTGGTGATACATTTCGGGTTGCTGCACTTCACTATCCCGAAAATCTCATCAGGCAAATATACTTGGCGTTTCTCCACGACTTCATAGTCTTTTATGACATTGATAACCGCATTTGGCGCAATGATTGCGATGCGGTTGAGTTTCGATTCGGGGAATGTGACATTGGCAACCTTGATGATGCCTTTTTTGCCATATTTCTTGCTATCTAGGTTGAAACCTATAGTCACGCTATCGTTTTCTAACGATTGAATGCCTAGCAAGTCTACAACTTTAAATAATGAGTCGCTAGGTATATGGTCGATTACAGTGCCGTTTTCAAGAGCGGCGACAGCCAATTCTTTTTTCTTATTGTCGTTCATAATGATGTCCCTCCTTTATTTAACGTCGATACCTAGAACTTTGCATATTATAGCTTCACGAGCAAAAAGTCCGTTTTGTGCTTGTTGGAAATAATAAGCCTTAGGATTGCTGTCCACATCGTATGCAATCTCGTTCACGCGTGGAAGCGGATGAAGTATGCGTAGGTTTTCCTTGCTGTTGTCGAGCATGGCGTTGTGAAGATTGTAAAGGTCTTTCACGCGCTCATATTCTAGCAAATCGGTGAATCGCTCACGTTGTACACGTGTCATATACAAGATGTCGCTTTGATTTATTATTTCTTCAGAGAAATCTGTTGACTCGTGGTACTCGATACCATGCTCATCGCAGAACACCTTGTATTCATTAGGCATCTGTAGCTCATTACATGCCACGAAATTGAAAACCGGCTTAAAATGGTACATAGCCATAAGCAACGAGTGAACCGTTCTGCCATATTTCAAGTCGCCCACCATTGTTATTGTCAAGTTATCCAGTTTGCCTTGTGTCTTGTAGATGGAGTATAGGTCGAGCATCGTTTGTGACGGATGCTGGTTTGCTCCGTCGCCTGCATTGATGATTGGCACAGGCGAGAACTCGCTCGCATAGCGTGCGGCTCCCTCAAGATAATGCCGCATGACGATAAGGTCGGCATAGTTAGCCACCATCCTTATGGTGTCGTGCATGGTTTCGCCTTTGGATGAGCTTGTGGTACTGGCATCCGAGAATCCTATGACTCTGCCGCCCAATCGGTTGACAGCCGTTTCAAAACTTAAGCGAGTGCGGGTTGAAGGCTCGAAGAATAGGGTTGCAACCACTTTCCCCTCAAGCAATCGCTGATTTGGATTCTCTTCAAATTTTCGAGCTGTTTCTAGCAGTTCGAGTATTTCCTCTTTGGAGAGGTCGGAAATAGAAACTAGACTCTCGTTGTTCATGTCGCTATATTATTTATAAATTTAATATTTCTAGTTATTTGAAACACAAAAGCCAATCATAAGACACGTTCAGTGCTGTTGATTGGCTCGCTTTCTTTCAATATCGGCAAATAACGGTTATTCGCCTGCTTGCGTTGAGCTTGCGCATGCGGATTATAAGCCCTATTGATGATGTGTTGTATCATAACAACACAAAGTTAGATATTTTTTATTACACAAAAAAACATGGGAACAAAATTATTATTATTTGAAGCTTTCCCATTCTATGGGTTTTGATAGTTCATACCCGTTTGAGAGTATGATTTTATTCGGTAAAAGGGCTTGCTTGAATCTTTTTTCATAACGTTGCATGTGTAGTGGCGCACCGCTTCCCATAGTAGCCAAATTACTGGAGAATTGATGTGGTGGAAAATATATAAATACGTTAATCTTAGCTTCTTTAGCCAATTCTACAGCGGGAATCATGTCACTGTCAGCCGATACGATAATAGCTAAGTCGCAGTTGTGCTGGAAAGCATCGGCAACAATTTGGGTGGCGATACGAACGTCTGACTCTTTCTCTTCGTATGTGTGTATTATATTGTGGCATTTAAAGCATGTTATTTCTTTTTTAAGGTATTTGCCTAAAATGAGCTTAAATTTTTGGTTCTCTTTATTGGCTTGGAAAAAGGCGTCTTGCCTTTTCCGCTTTCCTACATCTGTGGGACGTGCTGAAAAGTATTTTACAGCTATGAGTTCTTGATTTGGACGTAAAAAAGATTCCATTAATTTTACTATGTCCAACCAATAATATTTTTTCCACGGTGCAGTTTTTAATCCGTAATAAAAATTGAAACCGTCAATGTATACGATAACACGCTGTTTGTTTTCTTGTTCCATATATAAAAAATAAGCCCTCGGTGTGAGGGCGGGCCTTGGTCTTTCCCAACCAAGGGGGATATTTATATCGCAAATATAGCGATAATCTAAATATAAAACAAATTTTTAAGGAACATTTCTATCGTAATTTTAAAAAACATATAAAAAACATGGGAACTGATATTTTGTTTTTTGTGTTGTTTTTCTAAAAAAGTATTAATTTTGTGGCGACGCTGTTAGCCTGGAGGGGCAGGTGGCGTAATTTTTATAGGAAGACGTTTTCTTAACGTTTGTCTTCACGGCTTACGAACTTCGCAAATTCGCAACTTACTGAAAGACGACGGCAGCAAGGAACGTCCTGTGTGTACGTGTATTTTGACTGCACTGTGTCATCATTCGTATGCTTATGGTTGTTATAGCCATGAGCGATGAATGGTGTGATGTGCATATCATAATTCGGTACGGGCGAGGGCTAACTGCGTTGCTTATTCTCAGTAGGTAGGCGTGCGAAGGCCTGTAAGTCGTGGGATAAGCAAGAACAGCATCCCGCGCCTTCTTTTTTTATAGACACTAGAAATATAAACAACTGAATCAGGGGGAGCTATAAGTACTTAAATTTAATTTATATTATGAAGAAAAATGTGCTATTAGTGATTCTGTTGATCTTGATAGGCTATAGCGTATCAAAGGCTCAAAGTTCGTTGTTGGCTACACTAAGCCATGAAGGTGATGTAAAGGTGTTCTATGGGGCTGAGGCGTTGATAAATGCTCATGAGGCTGCGGTGAGCGGTGACGTGATTACGCTATCTTCGGGGGCGTTTCATGCGGTTGATATTACTAAGGCGGTGACTATTCGTGGAGCCGGTATGGCGGTAGATACTGTGAATAACATTATGCCTACGGTGTTAAAAGGGGATTTCGTGA
Source organism: uncultured Muribaculaceae bacterium (assembly GCA_964606575.1). Lineage (GTDB taxonomy): Bacteria > Bacteroidota > Bacteroidia > Bacteroidales > Muribaculaceae > RGIG4576. Next base: position 12,266 of record CAZSHA010000033.1, read on the forward strand.
TATCAGAATCAGATTCAATCTATAATCTTACGTTGGAAGGAATTTATCACAACGACTATCTCTACTATAACGGAACCTTGTATAGACCGCAATTCATAAAATGCCGATTAAATGTTGTGACTTCTAATAATAACGCTAATGTATCTGAATCACAAGGGAGTTATACGAGATATTCTAATTATAGCAATAATTATGTAAACAACCTTAAGTTCGTTAACGGAAAAATGAATGAAGCGTCGTTTCTAAATTGTAGGATTGCTAGGTATATTAACATTTTTGGCTATACGGATAATATATTCAATAATTGTGTTGTGGAGAATCCAAGCTGTTTAGGCTATAACAGTAGCTCTTCTTATTTTAGCTCTAATGGAAAACGTTCTACAGTTTCGAATATAACCAAAGGTGCATTTATTTTCTATAATTGTGTGATTAATATGGGGGATAATCCCATTTCAGCTTTTGGTACGCAGTCGGATTTTTATAATTGTATAATAGTGTATGGCGGAGAAGATACGATGGGTGGTCATGGTCAGACCTACAATACTATAAGTGTGGGTACAACAACTGATATATTTAAAGACTTGGTGATTAATCACGGAAATAAGACGTGCGATTTCGGTGTGTTCAAAACCTATAAAGAGATAACCTCTGTTGCCGAGATTGACGAAGAAACGTTTGAGCTAACTGATGAGGCTGCCGCTAAATATTTAGGACGAGATAAGACGCAAGTAGGAATCTATGGCGGCTCGTTGCCATATAACACCACAATAGAAGCTCCACGCATCGTCAAATGCGATGTCGCTTCGAAATCAACCTCCGATGGAAAATTGAGTGTTGATATACAAGTGGAGATGGCGGAATAATATAACTCGAAACGTTATGCGAAAACTATTATTTTCGTGTCTGCTCTTGTCGCTTTATCTCATAGCTAATGGGCAGGCTGCATATAATTACCGTTATTGGTTCGGTGGGAAAGATGACGATCAAGTCGTAGTAACATCTTCAGAGAAATCGTGGAACTTGCTGATTGATGTGGGTGAGTTGAACGCCGGTTTTCATACGATATACTTCCAAGTAGACAGTTCGGGAGTGCAAAGCTCTCCTATCATGAGGAATTTCTATAAGCCGGTGGCTGGAGCAGATGAGGGACTCACATGTATATGCTTGATTGACGGAGAGGAATGTTTCACAGAGAAAATTACTGCCTCTGGCGGTATTTTGAATAAGATGTTGGATGTGAGTGGCTTGACTAAGGGATTGCATAAAATGCATGTGTTTGCAATAGCACCGTCAGGCGGTATTACTGCTATATCAGAAAGTGTGTTTCTCCGAGCATCGTTGCAAAAGGATGTAGAGTCAATGTCGTGCTATTATATAATAGACAGCGATAGCGATAATTCGTATAAGCAGGCTGGAACTTATGCCGACGGATTGTTCCATTTCGATTTGGATGTGTCCTCGTTAAACGATGGATTGCATCGTTTATCCTATGTGCTTATGGGTGATAATGGGGTGGCAACCCAATCTAACACATCATTTTTCGTGAAAATTCCGCAAGGGGGAAATGGAATAAAAAGATATGAATATTGGCTTAATGGAAATGATTCGTTGAAGCATGTAACAGAGTTGGAACACCAATTGAATCCATTGCAAGTGGTGTCGCTGCTACCTATGGATACATGTAATATTCGTTCGTCATGCTTTGAATTTAGGATAGAAGATGAAACTCCAGTACTTTATGCTAAGAATGATGTGGATTTTCGTTTTTATGACATGGCTGGTCGAGTGGTTGAAACACGTCGCCAATATGTGGATGAAAATGTGCGTGAAGAGGTGCCAAAGGAAAAAATAGAAGGGCTGGTGTCGGGACAGGCTGCTAATGTCCTGCGACCTGGAGAGAATGAAATTAAATGGTTCAAGTTTGAAGCAAATGCGGGAGATAGCATATCCATTAAGTCAGATGCGGCGTGTACGGTGAACGTGTTTTCACCTACGGGCGTTGAGGTTTATGCGGCATCGGGGACTGCCTCGTTGGATGCCAGCGTAGTGTGCTTACCCGAAAAAGGCACTTATTATGTTGCGGCTCATGATGTTGCCGATGCAAGTGTGAATGATTTTAACTTGGATTTCTCTTTGAAGGAACTCGGTTATGTGAGCGGCGATGCCAACGGTGACAATGTGGTGGATGCCGTGGATGTGGTGCTTGTTATTAGCATGTATTTAGGAGAGGACGTTACGTTAAACTTCTCGGCTGCCGATGTGGTGAAAGACGGTGTTCTTGATTCTCAAGATGTTGTGGGAATTCAGAATATATATTTGAAATAGTCGGTTGCGACAATCTAATTATGAAATAATGAAATAATGAAATGTTAAACTAATATGGAATAAAGAAATATGGAAAAGCTAAAAATGATTTTATGCGGTCTTGCTTTAATGACCGGGATACAATGTTTTGCTCAAACGGAAACGTTGAAAGTATGGATGGACGATGCTATAGTTACTGCTGATGGAACGTCTATTACAAAATTGAGCGTGTATGAGAATGATGAGGTGGATTATACGGCGTTCAGCATGAGCCTAGTTGTGCCTTATGGAGTGAAAGTAGCTCAAGTTAAGTCTGGTAGAGAATATGTGAATGATATTGCGTTGTCCGAGCGTGCCGCTTCTACACATTCTATAGCGTGTAATTTGTCGGAAGATGGAAGAACTATCAAAATTATATCAAGTTCTACTCAAAAAGACAATTTTTATCCTGATGATGAGAGTGGCAACCTGATTGATGAAATTTTCCAGATAGGTCTTATCGCTGACCCATCGTTGGCTAATGGCGACTATGATATTGAGATTGTCGATTGTAAATTTGTCCTAAAAAGTGCTGCCGCATCCCAACCGCAGGAGGCTGTGACTGCAAAATTGACTATTCAGGGCGGTACGGATTCAAGCAAAATAAACTATATGCTTGATGATGCTGGATGTGGAACGATAATACTTCCTTTTGAGGCACAAATCCCGAAGGGAATAAAAGTGTATCGTTGCCATACGATAGACAATAATATTGTTGTGCCAGAGGAACAAAATGTGATTCCGGCAAATGTGCCATTGCTTGTGTTGGGAACACCAGGGACTTATTCGTTTTCTGGTATAGCGACTCAAAGCAAGGATAGTTATAGCGATGGTGACTTTGTGGGTGTGTATAGCGACCGTGCTATAACTTCCGGCTATATATTGAAAACGGTTGATGGGGTTACTGGCTTTTATGGTGTAGACTCGGAAACTGGAGCTGAAATATCTACTTATGGTTGTTATATGCAGGCTATTGACGGTATCCCAAATCTATCAATAGATTTTACGACAACTGGGCTTGATAATATTAGAGCAAATGATGGAAAGGCAGGTTCGTTCTATGATATGTTGGGAAGAAAGGTGAATGCTATAAGTGGAAAGGGCGTTTATGTGCGTCGTGGAGAAAAAATCATAGTAAAATAATTAGAGCATAAGAAAGTTAAGTAAATAAGTGAAAGGCGGTGTGGAGTTAACTTCACACCGCCTTTTTTGTATGGAGAAGTGTGAAAAATGGTTGTAAGCTATTTTTATTGTTGAAAGGAAAAGCAGTGTGTTGTGTTTTTTATTACTTTTGTGAGTAAAATTGTAAATTAGGTGTTTTGTGTACCTAATGTGTTGATTTGAAGAATTAATTAGAAGTAGAGATGTTAGAAGTATCGAACAGTGATAAAGCATCAGGAAAAAAGTTCTCTTCTTATGTGATTAAGTTCATGTGGGGAGGCTTTATTCTCATTATATTGGCGGCTGTGATAGTGTTCTATCTTATATATAACGGTGTAATAGGTTACATGCCGCAAATTGAAGATCTTAAGAATCCAACAGATAAATTTGCTTCGGTTGTGCTAAGCGATGACGGAGAAGAACTCGGTCGATACTATCGTGACAAGAGCAATCGTGTATATGTGGATTTTGATGAATTGTCGCCGCACTTGACAAATGCGTTGATAGCTACAGAGGATGTACGTTTTGAGAATCACTCAGGCATTGATGCGCGAGGCTTGATGCGCGCGGTGATAAAGCGTGGTATTTTCATGCAGAAAAATGCCGGAGGTGGTAGCACTATTACGCAACAGCTTGCAAAACTGCTATATTCTCCTAAATCGGAAACTGTGCTGGAGCGAGCTATGCAAAAGCCGATAGAGTGGGTTATCGCCGTTAAGCTGGAGCGATTTTACACTAAGGACGAGATTATAAAGATGTATTTTAACCAATTCGACTTCTTGAATAATGCCGTAGGAATAAAGACTGCCGCATACGTGTATTTCGGAAAAGATCCAAAAGACTTGAATATTCAGGAATCAGCCATGTTGGTGGGAATGGCAAAAAATCCGTCTTATTTTAATCCGCTACGTTTCCCGGAACGAACACGTAGTCGCCGAAATGTGGTGCTAGACCAGATGCGTAAAGCTGATATGATTACTCGTGAGGAAATGGAACGCTTGCAGGCAACGCCTTTGGAACTAGATTACCATAAGGTGGACCATAAGGAAGGGCCAGCTCCATACTTCCGTGAGGAATTGAGGAGAATGCTCACTGCTAAAAAGCCTGAAAGGACTGATGCTGTATATAGGTGGAATAAGCAGGCATTCGTAGATGATTCTATTGCATGGGAAACCAATCCGTTATATGGTTGGTGCAAGAAGAATACCAAACCAGACGGTACTAACTACAACGTGTATACCGACGGATTGAAAATATATACCTCGATAGATTCTCGTATGCAACGCTATGCGGAAAAAGCTGTAATAGATCACATGTCGAAAGATATGTTGCCTAAGTTTAAGAAGGAAAAAGGCGGAATGCACAATCCATATACCAACAATCAGGGTGAACTTACTAAATCGCAGAAACAGGAGCTTATAAAAAAGGCGATGAAATCGAGTGAGAGATGGCGTGTGATGAAATTGGCCGGTATGAGCGAGGATGCTATGGTTGAGAAGTTCAACGAGAAAACCGAAATGCGTGTGTTCTCATACGATGGATTGGTAGATACCGTTATGACGCCGCTAGATTCATTGTTGTATACAAAATCGTTCTTACGTACCGGTATGATGTCGATGGATCCAGTGACTGGATATGTTAAGGCATACGTAGGCGGTCCAAATTTCTCTTTCTTCCAATATGATATGGTGTCTACAGGTCGCCGTCAAATAGGTTCAACGGTGAAGCCATTCTTGTACACTTATGCAATGGAGGAGGGATATACGCCGTGCGACCAATTCTTGAACGAACAACCGGTGATACTGGATGCTAATGGGAAAGAGTGGATACCTCGTAACACGGGAAAGTCTAGAATAGGTGAGATGGTGGATTTGCGTTGGGCTTTGACAAATTCAAACAACTGGATTTCGGCTCGTTTGATGGAGCGATTGTCCCCGGTGGCACTAGTCCGCTTGATGCATAATTTTGGAATAACCAATTATCTAGACCCTGTTATCTCGTTGTGCTTAGGTCCCGTAGATGTTTCGGTGAAAGAAATGGTAACAGCGTATACGGCATTTGCTAATAAGGGAATGCGAGTAGACCCGCTATTTGTTACCCGCATTACAGATAATCAAGGTAACGTGATAACCGATTTCGTGCCACAATATACCGAAGTCGTGAGCCAAGACGCATACTATAAAATTCTGTCTATATTGCTTAATGTGGTAGACTATGGTACGGGCGGTAGATTGCGTCGAGCACCTTATAACCTTACGGCTCAAATGGGAGGAAAGACAGGTACGACCAACTTTAATGCTGACGGATGGTTTATGGGATTCACTCCACAATTGGTTACAGGTGTGTGGGTTGGCGGTGATGAGCGTTATATCCACTTTAACAGTATGGCATCTGGTCAGGGGGCTTCAATGGCGCTGCCGATATATGGTTTGTATATGAAAAGCGTGTATGGTGACGCATCGTTACCATACACGCAAGATATAAGATTCTCATTCCCTGAGAATTTTGATCCATGCCATAAAGAAGAATTAGGCGGTGTTCCTATTGACATCGACGGAGCAAATGCCGAGGAAGAGGAGGCGATAGACGGATTCTTCGACTAGAAAAGTGTGTCGTTAAGTATTCGTCCGTTCAACTTGCTGGCTATTTTGCGGTAGTCCTTGGTCTTAATATAGTCGTTTATGACTTGCACATGCTCCATGTTGTGTATGTCGCTGCCAAGGAAGTCTATCAGGTTGTTTTGCAATAGCCATTCTGCGTTGTTGCGCGCTGTGTTGCCGAAATAGCCGGCAAAAGACATTATGTTTACTTGAAATAGCGTTCCAGCATCATGCAGTTGCTGGAATCGTTGTTTTTTGTAGGCATAATAATGGAATCGCTCGGGATGTGCGAGTATAGGCGTGAAATTCTTCAACTGTACGTTAAAGATTATATCGTCAAGGTCTATTCGTTCTTGTTGATATGCGTTTTCAAGCAGCAAATGGTTTTTCGGCATAGGCAAATACATGTCTTTGTCGAATTGGTCTAATGAAAATTCGTCTAAGCGATATTCGGCAGAAACCGCTATTTGTATGTCAAGTTCTGTGTCCTCAAGAGTTTTTCTGAACGTTTCGTAAGCATTCTTGATAGTGTAGGGCGTGTTCTCAAAAGTTGATTTGGTGATATGGGGAGTAAGTACAAATTTATTAACTCCCATTTCTATTTGTGCTTGAATTAATTCAAGGGCGTTGTCTATGTCTTTTGCTCCATGATCAACCCCCGGCAACATGTGGGAATGTACGTCGGTTGAGTAAAAGAGTTTGGCTTTTTCCTTTTTCTTGAAGAAATTGAACATAAATTGATTTATTTGAAGTTTTATAATTGCAAATTTACGGTTTTTTTTTGCTTTCAAAATAAAATAGTATAACTTTGTGTCATATAGTAATATGTTAATCTTGAATTTTTATAGTAAAGAATTGTGTTATGACAAAAAAGCTAAAAATCCGTGATTTGACACTTCGTGATGGTCAACAATCATTGTTTGCCACTCGTCTAAGTCAAAAGAGTATCGATGTATTGTTGCCTTATTATAAGGACGCCGGCTTCTATGCGATGGAAGTTTGGGGTGGTGCAGTACCCGATTCTGTGATGCGTTATTTGGACGAAAGTCCGTGGGTTCGCCTTAAATCGATTAGTGACCAAATTCAAGGTAAGTCTTATTTGACAGCATTGTCACGTGGGCGAAACTTGTTCGGTTATGTGCCATATCCAACTTCGGTGATTGACGGTTTCTACAAAGAAGCAATTGCCAACGGCTTGGGAATTATGCGTATTTTTGATGCGTTGAACGACCTTGACAATGTGAAAGAGTCTGTTGAGATTATCAATAAATTAGGCGGTATTCCTGACGGTGCTGTATGTTATACCGTAGACCCTAAAGATGAGCCTGTAGAAGTTGAGGTGGTTGAAGAGGAGGAAGTTCCAGCTAGTGGATTCTTCGCTCGATTACTTGGCAAGAAAGAGGTTGTAAAGACAGTAAAGAAGGTTAAGCAAGAACCTGAAAAGATATTTACCGATGAATATTTTGTTGAAAAAGCAAAGGGGTACGAGAAATTAGGTGCTAAGATTATTACATTGAAGGATATGGCTGGTCTTGTGAATCCAGCTCGTATAGCAACGCTTATGCCTAAGTTGAAAGCTGCGGTGAACGTTCCTATTGATTTCCATACGCATTGTACGCCAGGTTATGGTCTTGCTTCAGGTTTGATGGCAATTTTGCATGATGTAGATATTCTAGATACTAATATATGGTGGTTTGGCGAAGGCTCGGCTGCTCCTGCGATCGAACTTATCTATGTCTTTGCGAAGAAACTCGGTGTTGAAGTAGAAGTAAACATGGAAGCAGTTGGTAAGATTCGTGAAGAATTGAAGGGCATCCGTGAGTGCTTGAAGGATTTCGATTTGCATAAGGATAACTTCCCTAAGGCATTCGACCCATTGAAAGATACTCTACCTGCTGAGATTGATGCTCAATTTGACAAGGCTATCGCAGCGGCGAAGGCTAACGATGAAGAGGCTCTTCTAGCCGCTTGTCATGCTATAGAAGATTATTTCAACTTCCCTAAACCTAACCTAATCGTTAAGGAAGCAGAGGTTCCTGGCGGTATGTATTCAAACATGGTGGCTCAACTTCGCCAATTGAAGGCTGAGGATGTGTTGGAAGATGCAATGAAGCTAATACCGAAAGTTCGTCGTGATGCAGGTCTAGTGCCATTGGTGACTCCTACAAGCCAAATCGTGGGAAGTCAAGCGGTGATGGTTGCATTAAGCCGTAAGAGCGGAACAGAAGACTATAAAAACGTTTCCAACCAATTTGCATCGCTTGTGCGTGGTGAGTATGGAAAGACTCCAGTTGCTATAGATTCAGAATTCCGTAAACAGATCACCGGCAGCGCTCAGGAAGTACCTTATGATGTAAATTCTTACAAAAGTCCTGAAAATCCAGTGCTAGCTAAATATGGAAATGTTAAGTTGGCTAAGGATAATAAGGAGTATTTATTGCTAGAGTTGCTTCCTAATGTAGCTAAGACATTCTTGGAAAATCGTCGTGCTGAAGAATTTGCCGCAGCTGGTGGCGTGGCAACAACCCCAGCTCCAGAGGTTAAAGCTGAAAAGCCAGTAGCAGAGGGTCCTGTAACTGGTCCTACACTAAATGCTCCAATGGGTGGGACAGTGGTAGAAATTCATGTTAAGCCAGGTGATAAGGTTAAGAAGGGACAGTCTTTGCTAATGTATGAGGCAATGAAGATGCAGAATGAGATTGAAAGCGATGGTGAATACACAATTAAGCGTATTCTTGTGGCTGCAGGTGATGTTGTGGCTAACGGTCAACCTCTTGTGGAATTTGAAGTTCCAAATGCACCAGTAGCAGAGGAAGGTCCTGTAACTGGTCCTACACTAAATGCCCCAATGGGTGGAACTGTGGTAGAGATATATGTTAAGCCTGGAGATTCTGTTAAAAACGGTCAATCGCTTTTGATGTACGAAGCAATGAAGATGCAGAATGAAATAGCTAGCGAAGGTAACTTTGTGGTAAAACGCATTCTTGTAAACACTGGCGATGTTGTTGCCGCAGGACAAGCTCTAATAGAATTTGTGGGGTGAAATTGATATATTTAAGTGATGGGGAGGGTGCCGGTGAAAAAGATGGCATCCTCTCTTTTTCGTATCATTTAGTATATTAAAATGGCTACAAATTTCAGTATTCAAGTTAGCCTATAGGCTTTTTTTGAGAAATATTTTTTTAATTGGAAAAGTATTCGTAAATTTGCAAGCCATTACAGATGACGTGTATTTACCAACACGTTGATTAATTGATTAATAAATAAAAAAATATAAAAATGAAAAAAGACATTCATCCATCAAACTATCGTGAAGTAGCTTTCAAAGATATGTCAAACGGTGAAACATTCATCACTCGTTCAACAGTAGCTGCTAAAGAAACTATCGAAATAGATGGTGTAACTTATCCTTTGGTAAAACTTGAAATCACTAGTGCATCACACCCATTTTTCACTGGTAAGCAAAAATTGGTTGACACTGCTGGTCGCGTAGATAAGTTCTTGAGCCGTTATGGAAACCGTAAAAAAGCTACAAACTAATATAGCATTTCGGGTTTAAGAATCTTTTAAAGATAAAAGTAAAGCGATATATTCAATAACGGATATATCGCTTTCTTTTTGTGGTATAATGTTTTAGTGAGAGGATATGGGAATTCTCGGCTATGCCTAAAATATAGCGATTTAGGGCCTTAATGGAGCGTTGTGGTGTGATTTACTGTAGAGATTGCTAATAACAGAGCGTTAAATTCTTGTTTAATATTGAACCTAAAACATTTTATAGAGCTACAGCATTGGTTTAAAAATGCCTTTGTAACGTGGAATCTCGTGCTTGTATCAAAAGGTTGGTAATTACTTATGGAACGGTTGTAGTTACGGCAGTGAACGCTATGGATAATGTAGCTGTTTTGGGAGAAACTGTGTACTGCGTCAAATGCAAAGTTATGTTCTCATGATTAAAATAGAGCTTATATAGTCGAGGTTGACGGCAAAGTGCGAAACGTGCCAATATGATGGAAACCTAATAAAAAATTAGAATATGTTGCGAATTAGATAAAAAGTTATTATCTTTGTACTCGAAAACAAGGAAGAAAGGTTCGCTAGCTCAACTGAATAGAGCATCTGACTACGGATCAGAAGGTTACAGGTTTGAATCCTGTGCGAATCACCAAATAGGAGCGATTTCATCGCTCCTATTTATTTTATCGAAATCCCGGCTCCCGACATCCAGAATATATGCAACCTCAAAATTTAGGCTTAATATGCAAAAAGTAGGCTGAAAAAGTATTCACCAGTGTCTAATAT
>CAZSHA010000034.1:0-22453 GCA_964606575.1 uncultured Muribaculaceae bacterium
AGGTATGATTCAAGGTCGTTCTAACTTTGTATATCGTATAAAAGATACAAATACATTCGTATCATATAATTTGAAAAAAGATTATGATGTTACACCTATTCACGTAGATGTCAACATTGTAAGCAATGATATACTTGACTTAGAAAAATTCAAGGCTTGGCGACCAGAATTTAATAATGCTGAGTTTGTATTGGAAGACGGCAAGTATGTGTGTGGATATGCAGTTGAAAAGATGTCAAAATCTATGTTCAACGTAGTTAATCCTGATGATATAGTTGAAATTTATGGTGCCGATACGCTTCGTTTATATGAAATGTTTTTAGGTCCAGTTGAGCAAAGCAAGCCTTGGGATACTAATGGAATAGATGGTGTAAACCGTTTCTTAAAGAAATTGTGGGGACTTTTCTACAAAGGTGATAAATTTGTAATAAAAGAAGAAAAAGCATCGGCAGAGGCTTTGAAATCGCTTCACAAATTGATAAAGAAAGTAACCTTTGATATTGAACATTTCTCTTATAATACTTCGGTGAGTGCATTTATGATATGTGTAAATGAACTTAATGCTATGAAATGCGTAAGCAAGGATATTTATGATGAATTGGTAGTGCTTCTTGCTCCATTTGCTCCACATATAGCAGAAGAGTTGTGGCATAATTTAGGACATGAAACTAGTATTTGCGATGCTAAGTGGCCTGTATTCAAAGAAGAATATTTGATAGAAGCAAATGTTAATTATGCTATTTCATTTAATGGCAAGGCACGTTTCAATATGGCAGTTCCTAATGGTACTTCAAAGGAAGAAGTAGAAAAAATGGCACTATCGCATGAATCATCGGCTAAATGGATGGAAGGTAAAACACCTAAAAAAGTGATTGTAGTACCTAATAAAATAGTGAACATAGTACTATAATTTGATAGCTATTATAAGAAAAAGGATGACAATACTAAAATTATTGTCATCCTTTTATATATCATACGCTGACAAAAATATTTATATTTGCCATATAATAAATTGGATATGAAGAAAGATATTGTTTTTGCTACTAATAATGCACATAAGTTGCGTGAACTACGAGAAATAGTAGGTGATAAATTTAATATATTAGGATTGAATGATATAAATTGCCATGAAGACATACCAGAAACGGCATCTACCATAGAAGGTAATGCTTTGATAAAGGCTAAATATATTAAAGAACATTATGATTATGATTGTTTTGCCGATGATACTGGTCTTGAAATAGCAGCTTTGGGTGGTGAGCCTGGTGTGTTTTCTGCTCGATATGCTGGAGAAGATTGTAACAGTGAAAATAATATAGATAAAGTACTAGATAAATTATCGGGAATAGATAATCGTGAGGCTCGGTTTATCACGGTGATAGCTTTATGTATAGGCAACGGTGTATACACTTTTGAGGGTGAAGTACAAGGCGAAATATTAAAAGAAAGGCTTGGAAACGGAGGATTCGGTTATGATCCTATATTCAAACCTATAGAGGCTGATTGCTCATTTGCCGAAATGCAACCTATAGATAAAAATGCTATAAGCCATAGAGGTCGTGCAGTAAAGAAATTGCTAGATTTTCTGATTAATAAATAATAATATTACTCACATTAAACTAATTATAGTGTGAGTATTAATACAACTTCTAAAATTTTGGCTAAGTTTGTATTTATAAATACAATAATATGTTATGTTGAAAAAATTATTTCTGTTTGTATCAATATTATTAGCTTATTTGTTGCTTGCAGGATGCAGCAATGATAAGTTTGAGATTGAAGGTGCTTTATCGGATGCTGGAACTAAGAATATACGTGTTGTTTACATGAATGAGTCAGGCGTGCAGTCTTCTTGGATTCCTGTAGAGAAAGGTCGTTTTAAATTAGTAGGTGTTTCAGCTGATTATACAGTGATAAGCATATATAACCATCAGAGAGAATTTATTACTCGTACAGCTGTAAAAAACGGTGATAATGTAAAGATAAGGGGTACTATCAAGCATAATCATTTGATAGAGATGAAAGGTAACGACGTGAGTAAAGAATGGAGTGAGTTTCGCCGTGAAAATCATCGTTTATATGAAGAAGATGATAAAATACATGCGCTTGATAAAAAAATAGAAAAATATATTGAGGAAAACGGGGATAAAATTACAAGTCTATTGCTTCTTTTATATGATTATAGCAATATTAATGATGTTAAAAAGGTTCATCAATTATTAGGTATGATAGAAGAAAAGTCACGTCCTGCTAGTATAATGCAAGCCTATACTGAAATGAATGCTGAACTATCAAAGAAAAGCAAAAGAAAAACATATCATTCGATGATGTTTTTTAATCCTAAAGATTCTTTAGAGTCTTTTGTGCCATTACGCAGTAAAGTTAGTGTAATGTGTTTTTGGGGTATAAATGATGATGACAGAAAAGAAAATATAGACTCATTAAATAACCTTTATGAAGATTATATAGGTAAAAAACAATTACAGATAGCCGATATAATGATGGATAGTGACACTTCTCGTTGGAAAAAGGCTTTGCGTAGAGAAGATACGCCGTGGAAGCATTATTGGGCTGTAGGAGGCATTGTGAATAAGTCTATAGCAGATTTACAGATAAAGAAGACACCTACTTTTATTGTAATAGATTCAATAGGGGAGTCTATTTATATAGGTGATTCTATTAGCAAGGTGACTTCATCAGTAAGGGAAAGACTTGTAAAATCTAATACTAAAAAATAATTATTGTTTATGTTAGCTAAAACCTATGGAGCGGCAGTAACTGGTGTTGATGCCATAATAGTAACATTGGAAGTTACGTTTGATTATGGTTTCGGAATGTGTATTGTGGGTTTACCCGATACGGCAGTTAAAGAGAGTTATGAGCGTGTACGTTCGGCCATGAAAGAGCTAGGGTGTGAATTTCCCCGCCATGATGTTATAGTGAATATGTCGCCGGCAGATGTTAAAAAAGAGGGTTCAGCTTATGACCTTCCTATTGCTGTAGGTGTTTTAGCTGCCGATGAAAAAGTATCTACTGAACATCTTAATAAATATATGATGATGGGGGAGTTGTCGCTTGATGGCACTATACTTCCTATTCGTGGCATTTTGCCTATGGCTATAAAAGCTAGGGCAGATGGGTATAAAGGTTTTATTGTTCCTCGTGCCAATGCTAAAGAGGCTGCGGTGGTTAATAATCTTGAAGTATTGGCTGCCGACAACTTAGGGCAAGTGGTTGATTTTTTTAATGGTATAGGTACTATAGATAAGGTTGAGGTAAATACTAGAGAAGAATTTTTCAAAAGTATAAATAATTATGATTTTGACTTTTCTGAAGTAAAGGGACAAGATAATGTGAAACGTGCTTTTGAGGTAGCGTGTGCTGGCGGGCATAATATATTGCTTGTAGGTAGTCCAGGTTCGGGAAAGTCAATGATGGCAAAGCGGTTACCTTCTATATTGCCACCTTTGACTCTTCGTGAGGCACTTGAAACAACAACTATACATTCCGTGGCTGGAAAGTTGAAAAGAGGGTCTACGCTTATGACTCAACGTCCTTTCCGTTCACCTCACCACACCGTTTCGCCGGTGGCTTTAGTAGGAGGTGGAGCTAATCCTATGCCGGGAGAAATAAGCCTTGCGCATAATGGTATACTATTTTTAGATGAATTGCCAGAATTTAATAGGAGTGTGCTTGAAGTGATGCGACAGCCGTTAGAAGATCGTTTTATTACTATTTCAAGAGCAAAATATTCAGTAGAATATCCAGCATCTTTTATGATGGTGGCTTCTATGAATCCATGCCCATGCGGATATTTCGGTCATCCTAGTAAACCATGTATATGCCAACCTGGAGCTAGGCAACGGTATATGAATAAAATATCGGGTCCGTTACTTGACCGTATAGATATACAGATTGAAGTTTCTCCTGTAGAATTTGATGATATTTCTTCAACGGCTCCAGCCGAAAGCAGCGAATCAATAAGTGCTAGGGTAGTGAAGGCTCGTGAATTACAAAACGAGCGATTTAAGGGTATAAAAGGTGTGCATTGCAATGCTCAAATGAACTCTGCATTATTGCATCAGTATGCTCAACCCGATGAAAAAGGATTGGAACGCTTGCGTGATGCAATGACAAGGCTGAATATGAGTGCTAGGGCATATGACCGTATATTAAAAGTGGCACGAACTATAGCCGACTTGGAGGGAAGCGAAACTGTAAAATCGCATCATATAAGTGAAGCTATAAACTACCGTAATCTCGACCGTGAAAATTACGCCATGTAAGTCAATAACTATTTATGCAAGAGAAAATATTAAAATTATTAGACTATTCATTAGTGCCTTTGAGAACAAATGTTGTGTTTGTATGTACGATGTTTGTTTTGGGGGTTATTAGTGATATTTTTGTTATATATAGGGGCAGTAGGCTTTTAGGGTTGGTTGAATTATGGCTAGACATATATGTACTTGCTGTAATGCTAACATTATTACCATTAAAAGTTAGAAGCATAGTAAGAACTATTTTATATATATTATTTTATACCCTAGCATTAATTGATGCATATCTTTATTATGCTGTAGGACAACCAATAACACCTCAAATAGTTACACTTTTAGCTTTAACAGATATAAGAGAAGCAAAGGAAGCTGTAAATGTTTATGTTTCTTTTAAACCTTTTGTTTCTCCTTGGACATTGATTTGGATTGTTTTAATAACACATATCTTTATTAACAAGAAAAAAATAAATGGTAAATTACTTAATAAACCGTGTCCTTTTCTAAGTATAATTGTAATATTTTCAATAATAGTTTCTATTGTTTTGGTAAGGGAAGATAAAATTTATAAATACTATCGTCTTTTATTAGGTAAAAATGAATTGGAAACACAGCAAATAAAAGATTTGAATCCAAAAATATATTATAAGCAGCCTATTTATAGGTTGATAATATCTTTAAGAGAATATAATAGGCATAGGAATATTAATAAAGAATTAATTAAAAATATAAATTATGGAGTTGTAGATACTTGTATGTTTACTTCTCCTCAAATAGTATTAATAATAGGAGAAAGTTACAACAAACATCATTCACAATTGTTTGGTTATGATAAGAAAACAACTCCTAATCAATTAGAATATAAGAATAAAGGTAATTTAGTTGTTTTTCCTGACGCTATATCATCATGGAATACAACATGTGAGTCATTACAAAACATATTTTCAACATCATTTTATGGAGATACATCATATTGGTATGAAAAACCATTTTTTACAACATTATTTAGAAAGGCTGGCTATGATGTGCATTTTTTAAGTAATCAATATATATTAGACGTGCAGAATTCTTTTAGCGATTATATTGAAGATATTTTTGTAAATCTGCCAAATGTAAGTGAAGTTCAATTTACTTCACGTAATACGAAAAGGCATGATTATGATGAGGGATTGTTGGTTGATTATGAAAATATTAAGAGTGATAGTGTTCCAAATCTTTTAATTTTTCATTTTATAGGCTCTCATTTTGATTTTAAGGAGCGTTATCCTGAATCAGAATATTGTTATAAGCCAGAAGATTATAATCGTCCAGATTTAAATATTGATGAATTGGAAATATTGGCTCATTATGATAATTCTCTTAGATATAATGATAAAGTATTGGGAGAAATAATAAAGAGATTTAAAAATAAACCAGCCATAATAATACATGTACCTGACCATGGTGAGCGAGTGTATGATTATGATAATGGTTTTGGACGTTCTTTGGGTAATACTTATTCTGAAATATCACAACAGTTTGATATACCGATGTGGATATGGTGTTCTGATGAATATAAAAAATTAAATCCAGATATTTGGAAAATTATCACTAACAATAGTGACTTACCGTATATGACTGATGCTATATCTCATACTTTGTTAGGTCTTGCAGGTATAAAAACATCGTATTATGTCCCAGAAATGGATATACTATCACCACTTTACGATAAAAATCGTGAAAGAATTATAAAGCATTCGGTCGATTATGATGAAATTATTTGTAAGTCAAAATTAATTTCTTATGACTAGCTGGTCGTTGTTCATGCGTTGCATGTATTGCTGTATTATAGCTTTCAGTTGATGTTCCATCATTGATTGTTGAGGTACTTTTCCTAAAAGGTTGTTTTTTAGCAAGCGGTCTTCACGATAGTTGTAAATAGCGCGTGTAGTATTTCCGTCGAACTGCAATAAATAATCTCCCTTTACAAATTGGTAGATACCGTTATTGTAGTTTACGGCAAAAGTTTCTTCTTGCGGAGTTGTGAGCAGGTCATTACCAAAAGCCACATAATCATCTTTTTTGCCAAGATAGCTTAAAATGGTAGGCATTATATCTATCTGTTGCGCTACGGTGTTACAGCGTATTTCAGGAGTAATAGATCCGTCGGGAGTAAAAAACATGATAGGCACTTCAAACAATCCTAAATCGGTGTTGTATTCTGGATGTAGAGTTGCGTTGGTGTGGTCGGCTGTAATAACGAATAATGTATTGTTGTACCAAGGCTGTTTCTTTATGCGTTCAAAAAAGCGTTTTAGCGACATATCGGTGTAGCGTATACATTTGTGTATAGCATGACCGCCTTCTTCAGGAAAAACGTCTTTGTAGCGTTCAGGAATCTTATAAGGATGATGTGATGTTGCTGTAAAAAGTGTGGCTAGGAAAGGCTCTTTGAACGATTCCATATCATCAGCGAGAAATTGCATAAATTCTTCATCCCAAATAGCCCATTTCCCGTCAAAATCGTCCATAGCATGGTATTTAGGCGATTGGCAATATTCATCAAGCCCTGCATAGCCTTTGAAGCCAGTTGCGTGTGTGAATGCCTTGAAGCCTAGTGTTATATTATGTCCACCGTGATAATAGGTAGAGTAATAGTTATATTTGCCCAATTCTTTGGCTATACCGCCAACTTCGTTAAGCGAAGCTGGAGTGAGGAAGAAAATTTCTACGAACATCGGGATACTCGAAAGTATAGAAGGCATGCCGTCCATACTCTTACGCCCATTGGCAAAAGAATATTTGAATGTGAGCGATTGTGCCGCTAAAGAATCTAAAAATGGGGTATAACCTTTATATTTACCTCCTTCAAGTTCTTTGTTATAGAACCCGAAATATTCTTTTCCGAAACTTTCTAGAATTAGAATAACGACGTTCTTATTAGAATTTACACATATACTATCGGCTGTTACAATGGGTTTATGCACTGGGGTATAAGCAAGTTTCATTTCCTCGTCGCTCATATAATCAGGAGTCACAAATACTTTTTTGCCAATTGTGCGAATCACCGAAAAAGGAGTATTAAGAACCAGAGCCGTTTCGATAGGGCGGTTCACATATTCATTGGCGTTGCTTATTGTGATAGGTCGTGTGCCGGCTGTCATGCTTCCGCGCACGCCTACAATAGCGATAGGAACGAGCAGGACTAGCGAAACCGATTGAGCCGTGTAGTATTTCCATTTTGGCGAAGAAACCCCGGATTTGGGCTTTAAATAAAGCCTCCACATTGCGAAAATAATGATGATGAAAGCTAGGGTAAGATACCAGTGGTTTATGATTTCTGTTCCGAAAATAGATAAAATATTGTTTTCGTTGGCAAACTCACCGAAAACGGTTGCCGTAGTACGTCTTCCTGTATAAGTAAAGTATACTGAGTCGGCAAGATTGGCAATGATAGCTATAGCATTAGGAATAATATAAATCCATTTAAGAACTTTATGAAATGAGGCGTTTTCTTTTTTATGGAATGGCAATAGCAATAACACTAGGTATAGCGAATTAAAATATATAATGGAGCTGGTATCGAAAACGAGTCCGCCTTTTAATACGTTGGCAGCTAAATCCCATGACATATATGGTGCATAGCTGTTCCAGTTTTCAATAAAATATATAATGCGTGTTATCATCATAGCCGTATAGGCAATGATGATGTTAACGATTCCGCATCCCAAGTTGGTCTTAAAAATATCTTTCAATCTCATAAAAGAACGTATGTTTGTTGCAATTGCAAAATTAATGATTGTTCACGACAAGTTGGTCGTTGTTAATGCGTTGCATGTATTGTTGTATTATAGCTTTCAGTTGATGTTCCATTTCAGTTTGATTCGGAACAGTATCTATCAAGTTTTCTTTTAATAAACGATCGGTTTTAATATTATATAAAGCGGTAGATTTGTTTCCGTCAAATTGAAGCATATAATCCCCTTTCACAAACTGGTAGATACCGTTATTGTAGTTTACAGCAAAAGTGTCGCCAGATGGTGTTGAAAGTAAGTCTATACCGAACGAAACATACGGTTTGTCATATCCTAAATAGTTGAGTACAGTAGGCATAATGTCAATTTGTTGTGCAATAGCAGTTTCATTATATGCAGCTGTAAGTGAAGAATCTCCAGGTGCGTAGAATATGATAGGCACTTCAAAAGAGCCTAAATCGGTTTTATATTCGGCATGATGCGATTCGTTTGAGTGATCGGCAGTTAAAACGAAAAGGGTGTTGTCATACCATTCTTGTTGTTTGGCTTTCTCAAAGAATCGGCGTAGCGACATATCGGTGTAGCTTATGCATTTCTCAATAGGTACTTTACCCTCGGCAAAAGTGCCAGAGTAGCGGTCAGGTATCACAAACGGGTGGTGTGATGATGCGGTGAATACTGCTGTCATGAAAGGTTGTTGGAACATTGCCATTTTGTCGGCATAGAATTGTAGAAATTCTTCGTCCCAAATAGCCCAAGTGCCGTCGTAGTCGGAATCTTTGTATCTGTTTCCGTCGGCTTTATATTCGGTTAATCCAAAATAATCTTTGAAACCGGCAGCCCTAGCGAATGCCTCAAATCCCATAGATCCGTTAGGTGCTCCGTGGAAAAATGCGGTATAATATCCTTTGCTATTTAATTCGCCGGCTATACTGCTCACTTTGTTAAGTGAAGCTGGAGTAAGGAAAAACGGTTCGATAAACATAGGTATACCCGAAAGTATAGAAGGCATGCCGTCGATACTTTTACGACCGTTGCTGAAAGAGTAACGATAGGTGACGGCATGTTGGGCGATAGAGTCGACGAAAGGCATATATCCGGGATATTCGTTCGGAGTATCGTGGCGGTTGAGCCAAGCGCTGTACTCTTTGCCGAAACTTTCAACAATGAGAACCACAACATTGCGAGAGGTGAAATTTGCAGAGTCAGCAGGATAGTGTACTGGCATATAGATGTTTGCCATTTCTTCGTCATTCATGTACTCTGGAGTGACAAAAGCCTTTTTACCAATTGTGCGAATCACCGAGAAAGGAGTATTAAGCACTACCGCTGTTTCTATAGGACGGTTAACATATTGATTGGCATTGCTTATTGTGATGGGTCGCACAGCGTGTCCCACGCCTCCTCTAATTCCTATAACACTTAGTCCGATTGCCACTATAAAGGCAAGCGATTGCACAATGTAATAAACAGGTTTATTTAAATTCTTTTTGGATTTAGGCGTGCGGTATAAACGATACATTGCCCACACTAGAATGATGAAAGCAACAACCAAATACCAGTGTATAAATATTTCTTTGAAGAAAATGCCAGCTATGTTGCCCTCGTTGGAAAACTCATTGAAAACGGTGGCAGTGGAACGTCGTCCCGTAAATTGAAAATACACAGAATCAACAAGGTTCGAAATCAAAGCGATAGAATTTAAGCACACATAAGTTATACGTGTAGCTTTATAATATCCGCTTTTTTCTTTTAAATGTAGCGGGAACAAAGCCATTAATATATAGACGGCATTAACATAGAGTAGGGCGGTAGTGTCGAATTTCATAGCTCCGCGCAACATTTCTTGTGCTAGCTCCCACGACATATAAGGAGCGAAATAGCTATAGTTTACAACATAGAATATGATTCTTGCCAGCATGAAAAAAATGTATGCAAGTGCTATATTGCATAGTGTGCTGCCTATAACTGATTGAGAAAATTGTTTGAATTTCATAATCCTGAAAAAGTATCGTTTATTTTTTCAAATGTAGTATGTTTTTGAGATTGCTTTTACGTCTTTTTTTCTCCCAAAATTGTATATTTTCCCTTTTTGCTATATTTACAATTGCTTGTTCGTCGCAATCTTCTTTCAGTTTTGCATAAGTTCGTGCCAAACGTTCAGTTTCGTTCAAATTTGGATTAAGATTCTTGAAATTATGCATGAATTTTTTTTCAGATGTAACATTGAAATCCATGCGATTTATATCGATGATATAGAAATTCATATCCTTATCCCAAAGAATATTTCCAGCTGAAAAATCCTTATGGTACACGCCATTTTCTTTTAATTGAAGCATTAGTTTAGCTATATTTTCTACAATCTCGTCACGATTGGAGAAACGTTCCCATTCTCGCACATTCTCAGCTTCGATAGTTAGGCAAATATAATAGCTGTGCTCAATAAAGCCATCCTTATGGACTTCTATAAAGGCTATAGGTTCTGGTGTTTTTATGCCTAATTCAAGCAGTTTATTGGCGTTTTCATAAGAACGTTGAGCCTTACTTTTACGCAGGTAAGTATAGGCAATGCGGTTGTGAAAAGGGGGAATTTTGAAACTTTTTATTGTCAAATCCACATCAGGATAACCGTCAGTTTTAATGATATTTCTGAAAACAGTGTTCCTACCTTTATATATTATTTCGCCTAGCTGTTCGTCTTGAGTTGGAATATTTTCGATATAGCTTCTCAAGAAATGATACTTTGGGTTTATTTCATATTTTATATTCATATATTCTGTAGGATTATCAAGAATTATGATTTTTAGCTTTGGAAGTCCAAGCTGTAATATGACTGCAGTGATTTATATAATATGTTTCCTCTTCGGTGAGGTTGGAACTATCTTGATACCAAGGCAAGTGTTTGATACTGTATGGTTTATCAGTGCGGTATGATTCTACGCTGCGGCTACGGCTCAAACCTACTCTAGGGCGATAAAGAGCAAAAGTAGTATCTGTCGGTACTAGTCTAAGTCCGTCTTTATTTACAGGTGAGCTCCAGAACCGCTTTTCCCATTCTAATACCTTTTGCTTATTGGCGAAGTATTCGGGAATGTCGTCAATAATAAGAGATAAACCTATTTTTCTTGCAAGGGGATAATTGTTTTTTAAAAGATTGTGTAGATGTTCTATGACATCGTTTGGACAATCATCAGTTAGTACAACATCGGAGTCGGTATAGATGTAATAGTCGCAACAAAAGCGTTTCCGTGTAGGTTTGTCTTTCCATAAAGCCTTGAAACCAAGATTTCTACCTAATAAAATAACTTCATGCTCACAATTATTATAAAATTCAAGTAACGGTGGGTATGTGCTGTTGTTGTCAAGAATATATATATTCTTATAACCTCTTTTTTCAAGCGAGGTTATAAGAAGCCTTAATGTTGTAAGCCTATTGAAATTGTTTATGATAATTGGAATTTCTTTACCGCTTGATATTTTTGATGGCGATATTTTCTCCAATATATAATAAGCCAAAGACGATACAGATGAAGATATTTTTTTTATAATGTTCATTTTTTGGAAAGGATTATAGGATACCAGAATTTTTTCATTTTTCGTTTATACCATGCATGACATCCGAAGGGTAGTGTATTGCCATTTAACTCATAACATAGTTTCGGATATTTATCGAAACTGAATTGTAGAGCCTCTTTCCAATCGGGATAATTAAAACCTATGCCATGTTTATTGACTTCTATGCTGAAAAACACATCTTCATTGTATAGATGGTGGCGTATGCTGATATAATGGTCGATAATCTTTTTCAGTTTTATTACCGCATTCAAGTGGCTTTCCACTTTACGTAACGATAATCCTCCATTTCCAACCTTATAACGAGTCATTTGTGAGCAACGTTGGTGGGTAATTTCGCAATATTTACGTTTTATCCATGATGTTATTTTGAACAAAGGGAAATTGTATATAGGGCGCAACAGCCAAGGTGCACCCACATAATCATAACCTTTATTGCACCATTCAGTTAGTGTGTCTTTAAACACATAGGCATCCAATTGATAAATGAGTATGTATTCAGAGTGGGAGAAGCGATTATATAGTTCCTCCGACATCATCAGACGGTTATAGCCGGCAATACCCGCAAAGTATGAATCGTCGAAGTTTTCTGTTTCATTTACAGGGTAATCGGCTAGTAATGTGTTTAAATCAAGTGATGCGGGTTTTATTACAACAATCCGATATCGGTTTAAAACTTTGAAAAGTCTGTCGAACGATATTTTTTCGTATTCAGAGAAAGAGTTTTTATATATGGGTACAACTATTGTTACAAGGTCTTTTGTTCTTTCTGTTTTTTCTTTATGCATCACACAGATTTCTTTTATATTATTGTGTAAAAATACATTTATTCCTCATAATAAGCAAGCAAAAAAAGTTCTTATTCCTATCTTTCATTGCTCTTTCTTGATAGAGAGATAGTGTTTTCGCTGAGATGTTGGCATTTTCTCGATGGCATAGCGAAGCGCAGTGCGGGGCATGTGGCATGCGTGTTTGTCAAGAAAGCGTGTTAACACGTCAAAGTCCTTTTTACCTATTTCACGTAACATCCACCCTGTTGCTTTATGTATAAGGTCATGATGATGTGACAGATATTTTTCGGAAAGCTTCAGAGTTGTTTCAAATTTTCTGTTTCGTATAAAAGTGAGTGTTGTCACTATGGCTATGCGTTGTTCCCATAGATTGGATCTGTCGCTGAGCATGAATAGAATGTCATGAGATTTGTCCAATAAATACTCACCTAAAATATATTCACAACTTAAATCCACCAAGTCCCAATTATTTATGTACTTTGTGTTGCTAAGGTAGAAATCTACTATATCTTTTTTTGAACTGTCGACTTTACATTTTTTATACTTTAGAACGAGAGCAAAGAGGGCAGAAGCGCGGTGCTCGTGAATTGGACTTTGAAGCATTTCTTTGAAAACGTCAAATGGAGCATCAAAGAATCTCTTTGCAATTTCTCTATTTTGTGGAACGGTCAGCCCTATGAAAATATCGCCTTCGCCATATTGTCCTTTTCCTGTTTTAAAGAAGCCCGATAGGATTTTTGCTTTTTCGGGATTCTTTTTGTCGTTTAATTCTTTTTTCCAAATTTCCGCTAAAGACATATTATAATCTTATTATGTATTTATAGGTGTAAAATTACAAAAATCAGTAAAAAAGTCTGGGTAAATTATTTGAAATGGAGAAAATTTTGAACTCTCGTCGAATTAAATTTAATATAATGTCTTGAACTTCAGTAAAATATGGTTGTTTTTGGTGTTTGTGATTTCTAGCCAGAAAAATTGGAGAAACTCCTATTCTGTGCGATTTTTAAATTTATGTTAATTACTAATTGCTAATTATCAATTCTATGTTATCTTTGTGTATATATTAGGTGAAAAATTATGTCGGTAATAAATTTTACAGCACAAAGAGTCGACATGCCCAGTTTCGACCAAGACCAAGTGAGAGATTGGGTAGAACGGGTGGCGCATAGTTTTAATAAACGAGTGGGCGACTTGACATACATATTCTGTGACGATGAAAGAATCTTGGAGGTAAACCGCCAATTCCTTCAGCATGATTATTACACTGATATAATAACTTTTGATTATTCTAATAAACGAAGAATCAGCGGTGATATGTTCATTTCGCTTGATACGGTGCGAAGTAATGCCGAGCTGTTTAAGCGTAGCTACGACGAAGAGTTTATGCGAGTGGTAATACATGGCGTGTTGCACTTGTGTGGCATAAATGATAAGGGCGAGGGTGAACGTGAAATTATGGAACAACATGAGAATGAGGCACTTGCTATTCTAGCTTAATATTCCTAAGAAGATGAGATTTGATTATGATGTAATAGTGATAGGTGCTGGTCATGCTGGCTGTGAGGCAGCGTGCGCAGCTGCGCATTTAGGTTCTCGCACATTACTTATCACGTTGGATATGAACAAGATAGCTCAAATGAGCTGTAATCCTGCGGTTGGTGGAATAGCTAAAGGGCAGATTGTTAGGGAGATTGATGCGTTGGGCGGTGAAATGGGAATTGTAACCGATAGGTCGGCAATCCAATTCAGGATGCTCAATCGCTCTAAAGGTCCTGCGATGTGGAGTCCAAGAGCTCAATCTGATTGTGCAAAATTTATTGCTGAATGGCGTAATATTATAGAAAACACACCTAATCTATATATGTGGCAAGACGATGCTATCGGTTTTGCTATAGAGGATGGTGCTGTGGTTGGAGTGAAAACGGCTTTTGGCGTTGAATTCAAGGCTAAATCGGTTGTTTTAACTGCTGGAACATTTTTAAATGGGCTAATGCACGTGGGGCGTGTTCAAATAAAAGGCGGACGTGTGTCGGAACCTGCATCCCACGGAATCACCGAGCAATTGCGTGATTTAGGGTTTGTTACGAATAGAATGAAGACAGGAACGCCTGTAAGAATAGATGCTCGCTCTATAAATTTTGATTTGGCTGAGAAACAAGAAGGTGATAACGATTTCCATAAATTCTCGTACATGCCAGATGTGAAACGTGAACTCAAACAGCGCCCATGCTGGATAGTGAATACTAATAGTGAAGTGCATGAGATTTTACGTGAGGGTTTGCCTGATTCACCATTATATAATGGGCAGATACAGAGTATAGGACCACGTTATTGTCCTAGTATCGAAACTAAGATTGTAACTTTTGCCGATAAGGATTCGCATCAGTTGTTTTTGGAGCCAGAGGGTGAGAGTACGCAAGAATATTACGTAAACGGATTTTCGTCTTCATTGCCTCTAGAGGTGCAGTTTAATGCATTGCAGAAGGTGCCAGCGTTAGCCGATGTACAGATATATCGCCCTGGTTATGCTATAGAATACGACTTTTTTGATCCTACGCAGCTGCTTCACACGCTAGAAACAAAACTGGTGAAGAACCTATTTTTTGCAGGTCAAGTGAATGGTACTACTGGTTATGAGGAGGCGGCTGGTCAAGGTTTGATAGCTGGCATCAACGCACACCAGAAAGCTGTAAGAGGCGAACCGTTTGTGTTGGGTCGTGATGAGGCTTACATAGGAGTATTGATAGATGACCTTGTTACGAAGGGGGTAGACGAGCCATATAGAATGTTTACGTCACGTGCTGAATATCGTATTTTGTTGAGGCAAGATGATGCAGACATGCGATTGACCGAGAAATCTTACAAGTTGGGTCTTGCTACAAAAGAACGTTACGACTATATGGTGTCGAAGCGTGAACAGCGTGATAGATTGGTCGAGTTCTGCAAAGAATTTTCAATAAAACCGTCTTTAATAAACGAAGATTTGGTAAGGTTAGGGACTTCTCCTTTGAAAGAAGGGTGCAAGCTGTATTCGTTGGTTCTGCGACCACAACTTGATATAAACAAATTGGCTTCGATTGTTGCTCCGTTAAATAATTTCTTGGAAACACTGGAGAATGAGCGGAGAGAGGAAATTATAGAAGCAGCGGAAATTTTGATAAAATATCAAGGCTATATAGACCGTGAGAAGATGATAGCCGAAAAGATAATGAGGCTTGAAAATGTGAAGTTAAAAGGAAAGTTGAAGTATAGCGAGATAAACGCGCTTTCAACTGAAGCTAGGCAGAAGTTGGAACGCATTGACCCGGAAACTGTGGCGCAAGCTGCAAGAATACCTGGAATATCTCCAAGCGACATTAATATATTGCTTTTATTATTAGGAAGATAACACTAAAATGTTTCACGTGGAACATTTGTAAAACTGAATATAACATGGAAAAGGACAAAATGAACAGAGTAAAGAGTCTAATCAGGGATATTCCTGATTTCCCACAAAAGGGTATATTGTTTCGTGACTTGACCACAGCATTGAAGGATGCGCAAGCGTTAAGGGAAATAGGCGGAACATTGAGAGGTTTATATGAGGATCTAGGAGTTACAAAGGTTGTGGGTATAGAGGCTAGAGGTTTTATAGGAGCATCTATTCTTGCTTATGAATTGAATGCTGGTTTTGTTCCTTTGCGTAAACCTGGTAAATTGCCTGCAATCACTATTAATAAGACTTACGCAAAAGAGTACGGTACTGATACTATTGAAATTCACCGTGATGCCATCGATGAAAATGATGTCGTAGTTATACATGACGACTTGTTGGCTACTGGAGGCACCATGGCTGCGGCTTATGAACTTGTCAAGAGCCTAAACCCGAAAAAGGTTTATATCAATTTCATAGTTGAGCTTTCTGCATTGGATGGTCGCAAGGCTTTCCCTGCTGATGCTGAAATTACGTCTTTGATTACATATTAATAGCACTTTTGGGCTTGGATATTCGTGAGGAACTGAAAATCAAAGTAGGGCTGTTGCCCGATTCTCCTGGTGTGTATATGTATTTCGACAGCGAGGGGAATGTTATTTATGTGGGCAAGGCAAAACGGTTGAAACGCAGGGTAAGCTCTTATTTCAACCGTGTTCATAGTGTTGCCAGAACCAATGTTCTCGTGCGAAATATCTGTGATCTGAAATATATCGTTGTGGATTCAGAGGAGGATGCTTTGCATCTTGAAAACAGCTTGATTAAGGAATACAAGCCCAGATACAACGTATTGTTGAAAGACGATAAGTCGTACCCTTGGATATGCGTAACGAGCGAGTTATATCCAAGGGTTTTCCTTACTAGAGAAACTCCCTCTCGTGGCGGACGGTACTATGGTCCTTATTCCAATGTGGGCGTGGCACGCACCGTTATTGAGTTGATTCGTGAACTCTATCCTATACGCACTTGCCGTCATAGTATCACGGCTGATACGGTGGCGCGGGGAAAAACAGGTCTGTGTTTGCAATATCATATAAAGAATTGCTTGGGATGTTGCCTAGGCTATATTACCCCTGAAGAATATAGGAAATTTATCGATGAAATCAGGCAAATCCTAAGCGGGAACACTCAGCAGTTGTGCGACTATTTAGTCGATGAAATGGGGAGGCTGGCTAGCGAGATGAAATTTGAGGAAGCTCAACTGGTAAAAGAAAAATATGACTTAGTCGAGAAATACCGCTCAAAATCTGTTATAGTGAGTTCGCATATTACCGATGTTGACGTATATGCAATTTTGCGTGACGGCACTTGTGCTTATATTAATTATTTGCACTTGCGAAATGGTTCGATAGTGCAATGTATGACATTGGAGTATACGGTTAGGCTAGAGGAAACAGATGAAGAGTTGTTATCGTTGGCAATAGCCGAAATAATCGCAAAATTTAGCCATAAGCCGAAAGAGGTGTTAGTTCCCGTGATTCCAGAAATTGAATTGCAGGATGTGCAGTTTGTAGTTCCTAAGATTGGTGATAAGAAAAAACTTTTGGATATAGCATTGAAAAATGCGAAGCAATTTATGGTGGATAAATTGTCACGATCAGAAAAACTTAATCCGCAGCAGCGCACGATGCGTGTGCTTACTACTATGCAGCGTGATTTTCGCATGGATATTCTGCCTCGCCATATTGAGTGTTTTGATAACTCCAACATACAAGGAACTAATCCGGTTGCTTCTTGTGTGGTTTTCAAAGATGCTGTTCCTTCAAAGCGGGATTATCGTCATTTTAATATTAAGACTGTTGTAGGACCAGATGATTTCGCTTCGATGAAAGAGGTGTTGACTCGTCGTTATACTCGTCTTGTAGAGGAAGGCGAGGGTTTGCCACAGTTGGTGATAGTAGATGGTGGGAAGGGGCAGTTGAGTGCGGCTGTCGAGGCGTTTGATGCGATGGGATTGCGTGGGAAAATTGCATTAGTGGGAATTGCAAAACGCCTTGAGGAGATTTATTTTCCTGGTGATAGCGTTCCGCTTTACATAGATAAAAATAGCGAATCTTTGCGGGTCGTACAGCATCTACGTGACGAAGCACATAGGTTTGGTATTACTCATCACCGCAACCGTCGCAGCAAGGGGCAAACTGTTTCTGCTCTCGACGGTATAAAAGGTGTTGGGGCTGTTACAAGAGAAACGCTTTTAAAGCATTTTAAGAGTCTAAAAAGGTTGCGTGAAGCTACGGTTGATGAAGTAGCTAAGGTAGTGGGTGAGGTGAAAGCTAAAATAGTTGTCGAGGGATTGAAAGAGATAAAATAAAAGTATGTGATTTCTGCTGCTATATAGTAGCAGAAAAAGAATCAAAGTATAATTAATATGAGAATAGTAATTCAAAGAGTTTTAAAAGCCTCAGTATCAATAGGTTGTGAATCGTATAGTACTATAAATCAAGGACTTATGATTTTGGTGGGCATAGTTGAAGGCGATACTGAGCAAGACATGGAGTGGTTGGCGGCAAAAGCGGCTAATATGCGAATATTTGATGATGAAAAAGGCGTGATGAACCGTAGTGTTATCGATGTGGGTGGTGAAATTCTTGCCGTGAGCCAGTTTACACTTGCAGCATCTACTAAAAAAGGAAATAGACCGTCATATATACACGCTGCCGGTCATGACTTGGCTATCCCCCTTTATGACAAATTCTGTGCGAAGATACAAGAGCTTGTCGGTCGTGAAGTTAAGAAGGGTGTGTTTGGTGCAGATATGCAGGTTGAACTTATCAATGATGGACCTGTCACTATTATTGTGGATTCAAAATTAAAAGAGTAATTTTGAAATTGGAAAATTAAAATCGTTTTAGATTTTAAAATCCAAGGCAAATATCGAATTGTTTTCAAATTTTGCAAGGAAAATGACTTTAGAAGAGGCTCAAAATCGTGTAGACGACTGGATAAAAACTTATGGAGTGCGGTATTTCAGCGAGTTAACAAACATGGCTATCCTCACCGAGGAGGTCGGTGAAGTGGCTCGAATTATGTCGAGAACCTATGGAGAACAGTCGTTCAAACCGAGTGGTGCAGGCAAGACACTTGCTGATGAGCTTGCCGATGTGTTGTGGGTGGTTATGTGCATAGCCAACCAGACTGGTGTGAACCTTACTGAGGCTTTGGAGGCTAATTTCCAAAAGAAGACGATGCGTGATAGCGAACGTCATAAGAGTAATGAAAAATTAAGTCAAAACAAATAAACATAAAAACGTTAGATTATGGAAGGGTGTAATTGTAATCATGAACATGAGCATCATCATGAGCATGAACACAACAAGTATCAAGAGGCGATAGAGCTGAGTCAGGTTGTTGTGGATGATGCTAAAGTTGCCGCTGAAGTCGCAAAAATTGTAGCAGAACATGCTGAGGAGAATAAGAATCAAGAGGTATATAAGTTCTTGCTAAATGCGATAGATTTAACTACGTTAAGTTCGGAGGATTCTGAAAGCTCTGTTGCTGCTTTTGTACAGAAAGTGAATGATTTTGAGTCCAATTATCCAATGTATAAGAATGTAGCAGCTATTTGCGTTTATTCTCGTTTTGCCGAGGTCGTAAGAGCAACGCTTGAGGTTTCAGAGGTGAATATTGCTGTATGTTCGGCTAATTTCCCATCTTCTCAAGCTCGCTTAGAGGTTAAGACTACAGAAACTGCTTTGGCTGTTATGGACGGAGCTAATGAGATTGACATCGTGTTTAATCTCGGCTTGTACCGTGATGGAGCATACGAGGATTTATGCGATGAGATTTCGGAGATAAAGGCTGCCGCTAAAGATGCACATTTGAAAGTGATTCTAGAAACTGGAGCGTTGAAAACAGCAGAGCATATACGAAATGCTTCTATATTGTCGATGTATTCGGGAGCTGATTTTATAAAGACTTCTACTGGAAAGATGTATCCGGGGGCTTCGCTAGAGGCGGCTTATGTAATGTGTAATTGTATCAAGGAATATTATGAGAAGTATGGCGTAATGAAAGGGTTCAAGGCTTCTGGTGGTATTCGCACCACAGAGGATGCCGTGAAATACTATACGGTGGTGAAAGAGGTGCTTGGTGAAAAGTGGCTGTCAAATGAGTTTTTCCGTATAGGAGCATCCAGCCTTGCCAATAATCTATTTGCCGATATAGATGGTGGCGGAGAAAAACCGTTCTAATAAACTTCTTTTGATGATATGAAAGAAAACCTCGCAGGATGAATCTGCGGGGCTTTCTTGTTTCCGTTGGTGCTGTGTGTCCTATTGACCGCTTATAAGCCGAGAGACACGGCTTGTAATGCGTTATTTCACGATTGCTTTAATCGGATGCTTCGATTCGTTTGCACTAACAATATAAACTCCTCTTGGAAGCATTTCAATATGGTCGTTATCAACCGTAGGCAGGCGTTTAACTAAAACACCTTGCATGTTGTAGATGCAAACGTTGGTTAATGGTTCGTTGCAAATAAATCTAATGCCTCCTTCGTGTGCTGCCAAGGCTAATATTTTATCGGCAACTATGCCTTCTATGCCGCTTCCTTCGGCAACGGTTATTGTGTTGGATTTTTCTGACTCGTAGCCAAGTCGGCAAGATTGCACATAATATGTTTCGCTTGTTCCGGCATCACGGGTAAAGTCATAAAATGTGTCTTCAGTATCTACTTGTTCAGTAGATATTGCGACACCGTTTTTATATATTGTTCTGGTCACGATGTAGTAATCGATAGTTTCATTTACGGCTTTCCATACAGCACGATAACCGTTGGCTGTCACATTCTCGGCTTGCTCTGCTATTGGAGCCGATAGGCTAGGGGCTTCAAGGCATGTACCAGTGAAATAAACGCCTGTTACACTTCCAGAAATCCCTCCGTCGTAGAAATACAGACAAGTAGTGTGAGTACCTATTTCTGTTGGTTTATATGTTATGGTGAGCTTATATCCGTCTTCGGAATTCATGGAGCTTGCCGATACTTTCTCTGTAGAAATGGAAAACATTTTATAATGTTTGTTGCCGTCGTATAGGGCAAGAGTAACTCCATATCCGCTTATGTTCTTGCCTTTAAGGTATAGTTCCATGTTATATGATTTTCCGAGTCCAATCTCACCAAAATTCATGGTACTGCCTAATTGCGGATATGTGATTTGTGCATCTCCAGTGATCACTCCAGTGCCTCCTCCGGTGTATGTAACGCCCATTTTATCGCCCCAGATGTATTCAGCTAGGGTCTGGTCGTCCACAAATGGGTTTCTATTTCCTTGTATTTGGTAAACGGCATCGTTGCGGTTACGCTCTTTCTCGCTTACTGGGTCATTTCTGTGCCACCGTAGCAGTAGTTCTCTTGACCATTGGTTTAGTGTGAGATAGCTGCTGTTATTGAACATGTAGGTGTATTTCCATGTGTAATCTTGGTAACATGTAGCCATGTAGAAATACACTCTTGCGAAATCGCCCTTATACTCGTCATCGGGTTCAAACACATAATTATTGCCTCCGCCTTGTCCGCTCACAGGATAACCCACTTTTGACACCCCGTTGTCAAATTTCACATTGCTAGATGTGTTAACCTCGCCTAGCGGGTAGTTGTTTTTAGCTGAATTGGCATATTTATCACTTGGGAAAAGGTGCATAATGTCAGTTCCCGCTTCGTAGGCTTCAACATTGCTTGGTGAGTTCCACCAGCTTTTAGGTACGGAATGTTCTCGGTTCAATCCATAAGTTCCCCCGTAATACCAATATTGACGGTTGTTATAGTTGTCGGAATACATGTCCCACACAAGTAGACGATTGTTTACTTTATTGGGGTAAGCATCCGTTTGTGGAAAGTAGTTCCACAAGCTAGAGTAGCTTAGTTTTGTGTGGGGGCGTACTAAGTTGTGTATAGCATTTTTTAGATCTTCTCCAGATTTACCGTTGAGGTTGGTGTAGTAGCCAGCTGGAGCAGCCGCATTCATGCATAAATAGCAAAGGCATGCTATCGACAAAAGAATATGATTACGCTTCATTCTATAAAAGTGACTTTAAATCCTAAAACTTCAAAATGAGGGTTTAAAGTTAGTATAACTTTTCCAATTTGCTGGCTAAAAGGCAGAAAAAAGTTACGGTTATGATATATGGCTATTGTGCTTGAGCCTTTTTGCTATGTGGTATACTATGGTTATAATAGTGCTGTTTTCTTTGCCGGACAATGCGCTTATCTCTGGAATTGAGTATCCTTTAACGTATAAATAGAACACTTTTTTATTATGATCATTTAATTTTTTGCATGAATGGTGAAGGTGGTCTATTTTCACCACGGTGTTATGGTGACTTGCGGTACTCCTTATCATAAACATATTAAAAGTGCCGCTTATGGCTGATAATATGGTGCGTGACATATTTTTTAGCGAATTTGTGAGATTCTTCAGAGGCGATATGGTTGTGCCTGAAAGTGATTCGTAACGCTTGTAATACTTTTCGCTAAAACTGGGCGTATAAAGATTCTCCTTTGTCATAAAAATATATTTTAATTATATTATATTTCTTTTGTGTTACAAAAATATGTCATAATTGTAAAATAAACAACATAATTATAATTAAAAAGTTGCGGTTAATATA
>CAZSHA010000035.1:0-22139 GCA_964606575.1 uncultured Muribaculaceae bacterium
AACTATATTTCAATAATTTCAAAGGACAATTTCAGATTTTAATGGGACAGTAGTGGTATTATATATGTATCAAGTAGCTGTTTAGTTCTACAAATATAAAAAGGAGATTATGTAACATATTATGATTGAGTGTATAAAGAATCAAGTCTATCTCCTAGGAGGAGATGAAAAATGGAAGATATGTATTCAAATGATACAAAGGAATACGAAAATGCTGATAAACAATCGCTTGTCAATGTGACAGACGACCGCGAAGCGTGTCAAAAAAGTTGGTTTGCTGTACTTATACAAATGAATACAGAGAGAAAAGTAAGTTCTCAATTAGAAAAATTGGGCATTGAGAATTATGTTCCTACACAGACTGAAATTCGCCAATGGAGCGACAGAAAGAAAAAAATAGATAGGATTGTGATTCCAATGGTCGTTTTTGTCAGAACAGATAGGGAAACAGAAAAATTGCTTAGGACATACTCGTTTGTTTATAAGTTCATTTCTTATCCAGGGCAAAATAATGCAGCAGTAATTCCCGAACATCAAATTGAGAATTTGAAATTTATGCTTAATCATGCAGATTCAAAAGTCGAAATAATAGATAAGGCATTAGAGGTGGGTGAAGAAGTGGAAGTTGTAAGAGGTCCGATGAAAGGACTTAGTGGAGAGTTATGTTATTTAGAAGACAATAAATCAATGGTTGTTATACGGTTAGATTTATTGGGATGTGCATGCGTGAATGTGAATAAAAAAGATATAAAAAGTAAAAACAGATAAAAAATTTGGTTATGAGTAGCAATAAGACTATTATTCCTGGAATGGAAGATGCTTACACAGAGCAATCATCAAATTTTGGTAAATTTGAAGCAAAAGCAAAAGATGGAACATGTGTACCGAACCCATTTGGCACAACCCCGACAGTT
Organism: uncultured Muribaculaceae bacterium; assembly: GCA_964606575.1. Classification (GTDB taxonomy): domain Bacteria; phylum Bacteroidota; class Bacteroidia; order Bacteroidales; family Muribaculaceae; genus RGIG4576. The sequence goes on from CAZSHA010000035.1 coordinate 915, forward strand.
AATGATACACCTAATCATAAACCTATTGTAGGGTTCTTATATTCAATATCGAAATCCAGTTCTGGTGAGTTCTGGCCTTTACATATAGGCTCAAACACTATAGGTCGTTCAGCTAATTGTGACGTGTGCTTGAGTGAAGCTACTGTATCTGAAGACCATGCAGTGCTTGTGGTTAGGCAAATGAAAAATCCTGAGAAAATTATAGCTTCTATTTGCGATGCCCGTTCTACGTGTGGTACAATGATAAATGGAGAGAGTTTAGGATTTGACCAAAGAGAATGTTATAATGGTGATATAATTACTATAGGTGAGCATTATGATCTGTATTTCATTTTAATTGATGCAAAACAGATTGGATTGAATGTTTGTCGTGATTTTATGTCAACAAAACCTAGTGCCAATAGATTTGGTTTTCCGCCTCCGAATGCACCGCAAGGACCTTATGCCACTCCTGCTCCTGAGAATGGTACTCAAGCCTATGTCCCTGGAAATACCGAACCGCAAGGCGGAACAGTTGGCTTAAATGAGCCGGTAGAAAATAGACCAACTACTAAACCTGGTGGAACTATATTTATGTAATATCACATATGCTTATCAAGAGAATACAAGGCAGGGCTGAAAAGAGTAATGGTTATTATTACGAGTTCGATATGCACTCAAAACCGCTAGGTGAGGGTGGTATGGGAGTCGTGTATAAAGGTTATAAGATTTATGAGGCTACAGGAGATCGTAGGGTTGTTGCGATAAAAGCTATGCATGTAGACCTTCCTGCCGAAGTCTATGGAAGAGCAGAACGAGAAGCATCTATACGCTTGCGCAATGATAATCTTGTAGAGATGCTAGGATTCATATCTGAAATAGAAATAGATTCTTATGGAATGCAAAGAAATAGATACTATGTCGTAAGCGAGTATCTTAATGGTGTTGTACTTTCGGATTTATTAAAAGGTCACTTTAAAGATAAAGATGGTGTTGAGATTCCGTTTGCAAAGAAATTGTATACTGATTATGTTTCAAAGAGGGAAAGCACATCAATTGCCATTTTGAAATGTGTGTTATCTGGAATTTTAGCATTACATGATAATGGATATATTCATAGGGATATAGATCCTAGTAATATAATGGTGACCGATAACGGAACAATTAAGTTAATTGATTTTGGTATTGCAAAATATGTACGTTCGTTAGGTTCATTAGATAAATCGCTTACGTCAACAGGGAAGTTTATAGGTAAGGTTGAATATGCATCGCCAGAACTAATGCTTGGAGATGTGCGTAATCAGGGATATCAAACTGATATATATGCTATAGGTATTTTATTTTATCAATTATTGGTGGGTAAGTTGCCTTTTACTGGAAGTATATATGATGTGTCGCAGATGCAATTAAACAAGAAAGTCCCAGTAAGGAATATTGAAGATCCTCTATTGCGGAAAATTGTAAGAAAGGCGACAGAGAAAAAAATCCTTGATAGATATTCTTCGGTTGCTGAGTTGCGGGTAGATATAGATAAGGCGGAGAACACAACACAGAGCGTAGTAAGTCGCTATTGGAAACATATAGTTGTTACAGTTTTGTCGAGTGCTGCGTGTATTGGGATAATATTGTCTATGATAAAAGGCTCAGAAGTCCCAGATGAAGAAACGAATGTCGTCGATATAGTAGAAAATAATAATGATAAGGTTCAAAAAACTACGATAGTCGACGAAGTGGAAGACTATTCAGAAGATTTCAAAGATGCTTTAGCCAAATTGGACTCAAAAGATAAGCAAACAGCTACTGTTGGGCTAACTTTAATGAAAAAATTAGCGGAAAAGAATCATGTCGAAGCACAGAAAGAGTTAGGCATAACATATAGTATCTATGGTAAAGCTCAACCGCCGATTGTTAAAAATCGGAGGAAGATACTAAAATTGCCTAGTGACAGCTCGATAGATTTATCTATTGAATATTTAGAAAACATCAAGTCAGTTCAAGGGGTTTCTGCCGATGCTCTATATGTGTTAGGTTATAATTATTGGTGGAAACAGGACTATAAGAAAGGAGAAGAGGTGCTTTCAAAAGCTCAAAAGGTGCTTTCTGAGTCGGGACAAACCAATTATAACGGATATTCTAGAAGCGACTTAGAAGGTAAAATAAAAAGGTATTTATCCTTGTGTAAAGAGCAATTAAGGGGCAAATAGACATAGTTTATGTATAATTATTATCAACAAGTAGTTCAACGAGAAGGTGATCCCCGCATCTATCTCAATGTAAAAGGACAATGGTACTATTATGATCCCACTAGCACCCCTATGGGTAGTGGGGCTATGGGAACAGTCTATTTAGGATTTAGTTGTAATTCTCATCAAAGAATCGCCGTAAAAAGGGTTAAGGATGCGTACGCCAATAATAAGATGATAAGAGAAAGGGCAAGGCAAGAAGTTTCGCTTTCTTTCTCTCATCCTAATTTGGTTCAAATGATAGGCTTGTGTGAGGTTGCGCCTAATTATGGACCTATATTTATATTAAGCGGCTACGTGGCAGGTATAACACTGGATGTGCATGTAAGGGAACAGCTTAATCATTTGTCGCAGGAAGATAAGGTTGAAAAAATAGCTATTGAAATGTGCTGTGTGTTGGATGCACTTCAATATTTACATACAAGGGGAGTCGTCCACCGAGATGTCAAGCCTTCAAATATTATGATTGAGAACGGTTCGGTGGTGAAATTGATGGATTTAGGAATAGCACGTTTAAACGGTGCTAATAAATATTCATCTTATGGATTTGTCGGAACACCTCAATATGCGGCACCAGAGCAGATTTTGCGAGATTTCGACAATGCGGAAATTGGTCCTCAAGCCGATATATATGCGTTAGGCGTAACATTTTATGAACTGCTAACAGGAAATAATCCATTTAAAACTGATAGTGAAGCTGAAATGCTATCAAAGCAAATAAAAATGAAACTTCCTTATGATAAGAAAATACCTAGAAGCTTATATCATGTGATATTGAAAGCGACCGAGAAAAAAACGAACAAACGTTATAAGTCGGCGACTGAATTTAAATTTGCTATTCAGCATGTTCTTCAAAACGGTAAAAATGAAACATTTATATCGAAGTTATTTAGCTATTGGAAGTGGCTTGTAGCAGGTATAGCTACAATTATTGCAGTATTAACATTCTTATTTTTAATATAGTTATGGTTACACCTATTGATATAAAAGAAAAAACATTAGGTTTTATTGAGTCAAGGATAGGAGGGAGAAGCGAAAATCAAGATTCTGCAGGAATCAAAGAAACACCTTTGGGCTATTTGATAGTCGTCTGCGATGGAATGGGGGGGATGCAAGGCGGTAGTGTCGCATCTCAGTTGGCAGTTCAAACGATATTAGAAACGGTTGCTTCTGCTGATAGCAAAGCCAGTCCCTCAAAGACTTTGATTGATGCTATAAAGAATGCCAATATGGCAATTATAGAGGAGGGAAAGCGTAACATAGAGTTGCAAGGTATGGGTACAACGGTAACAGTTCTTTTGTTAACACCATATTCAGCAATTATAGCTTTTGTTGGTGATAGCCGTGTGTATCAGTTAAGGAATGGGAAGAAAGTATTTAGAACTTTTGATCATTCCATGGTATTTGAGATGGTAAAGAAAAAAGTTATATCGGAAGAGCAGGCGAGATTGTCGGCTCAGTCCAATGTAATATTAAAAGCTCTTGGAATTGGGACAGAATTGGAAGTGGATATAACAGAGCGACCTTATCAGAAAGGTGACAGATTCGTCTTATGCAGTGACGGTTTCTGGGGGGCAATGCCTGAAGATGAGTTTATAAGGCATCTGTCGGAGAATAATCAAATAAATAAAATACTAGAATCAACTGCAAACGTGGTTGAGAGTATAGGAAGGAACAGCGGTGCGGAATATGATAATCTAACGGCTGCTATTATAGAAGTGGATAAAAACTCAATATTAAAAGAGAAAATGAATAAAAAGGCAAAAATTGTTATCGCAGTATTGTCTATATTACTAGCGGTGAGTGTGATATTTAATATTTTCATGATAAATGGAAAAGTTGTAATTTGTAATAATGATAAACCAGTGATAGAAGTTTCTGCGGGTGTGAGTAATATCAATCTGAACAATCCGTCAGATTCTGCTGCTACCAATAATTAATAATTAATAATAAATTAAGGATGAAAAAAATATATACAATTGGACGTGATTCAGGGTGCGATATTGTTATTCCTGATAATACTGATGTAACTAGCAGGTTGCATGCGACATTAAGAGTTGAATCGAATGGTAAGATTTATTTGACCGATCAAAGTCTTAACGGAACGTATGTTAATGGGATGAAAATGTCATCAAATGTGGAGATTCCTGTATCACGCAATGACGTTGTTTCGTTTGCGCACATATACAATTTAGATTGGAATTTAGTCCCAAAACAGAAGAATGGAGCGATAGGTATTGTAATATCTATTATTGCGGTTATAGCAATATCGGCTGCGGGTATATATCTGTATCTATCATATAAAGATGTACCACAGAATCCAGAACCAGAAAAGCAAAACGTTAAGAAAGAAAGTCCAACACCTAAGGTTATTAAGAAAGATACCCCAGCTGTTAAGACTGATAATGATAATACAAAAACTGAAAAACCGGAAGTGACAGCTCCAGAAAAGCCAAAACAAAAAGAAGAAAAACCTCAAGAGGAGAAGAAGGAAGAAAAACCTCAAGAAGAAAAGAAAGAAGAAAATAATCCTATATTTATATACTAATATAAACAAGAAACTTATGAGATTACTTGTAATAGGAAGCGGAGAAAGTTCGCATATAAAGATAAACAGCCAGTATGTAAGTGGTTATCATGCAGAATTGCTGTTACTTGATAACGGAGAAATTTTATTGACCGATAAGGGAAGCCGTAACGGTACGTTCTTTAACGGCAAAAGGGTACAACCTAATAAGGATATACCTATAAAAAGAGGCGATTTAATACGTTTTGCCGATAGAACGCTTGATTGGAGTAGTGTGCCAGCCCTTCAGATGCCTGATATTTCCAAGATAAAAGAAATGAGGGGGATAGGGACGAATTATAGGAATAAGCATCAGCTGCAGGGTGAGAAAGTAAGCCGATTCCATGCCACGTTAAAAAAAATGAATGACAAAACATGGTATATTCAAGATCATAGCAAGAACGGTACTATGATAAACGGTCGGGCAATACCTTCAAATATGGATATAAAACTCAAGAAGGGTGACAGTATATTATGTGCCGGTGTACCAGTGCCTAATCCTTATGGAGAAGGAGATGCAATAAATTATAAACGGATTTTTGTAACACTTTCGATCATCTTATTATTATGTGGCGGATTTTATGGCGTTAAGTGGCTGATAGATCGTTCTAATAATCTTAGTGACGGAGATGATATTGCAGAAGTTGTTGTTCATGATAAACCAGCACCTAAACCAGCACCTAAACCAGCATCTAAACCAGCACCTAAACCAGCACCTAAACCAGCATCTAAACCAGCACCAGCACCTAAACCAGCATCTAATAACAGGAGTGATGGGGCAAAAGTTATAGTGCCTAAGTTTGATGGTCGCAATTTAACTGATGAGGAATTGTTTGCAAAATATAAGAATTCTGTAGTGCTTATATTGGGCGGATATTATTACAAAGTAAAAGCCGGTAGTTATAGTAATGTGCTACAGAAACTTGAGGAGTCAGGATTGTTCTATACAGAATGGTATGTAGGTGGTGATGGCGATGTACATCCTAGAAAAAATAATGCTCAGGCAACAAATTACACAGGAACGGGCTTTTTTGTTTCAAAAGATGGCAAAATCGTAACAAATCTTCATATTGCAAGTCCTTGGACCTATGAAAGTTCTGTGAAGGACAGAATAGTGCTTCAATGTAAATCGCAATTGAAAAAAATAGGAGAATCTCTTCCGGATATAGAACTGATTGATATAGCTGTTGAAGGTAGAATTGCTTATCTTGGAATAATACCTAATGGAGCTTATATTGATGGAGAAAATATGAAAAAATGTCGTGTGTTGGCTTTACCTGAAGATATTAATAAGGATGTGGCAGTGTTACAATTGGTGACTAAGCAACTTCCTGATAAATGCAGTAACGTTGATGTTAATCAAGCAGTTGTCAACGATGCTGAAATCCGAGTTGGTTCTCATATTTATACAATGGGATTTCCATTTGGTTTAAGCTTGCAGGATTTGAATACCTCAAAAGGTATTCGAATATTGGCTAACGGAGGTAGCATTACACAAGAATGTACTGAGTATTCATTCGGATTCAACGCTCCTTCGTATGGTGGTGCAAGTGGCTCTCCTATATTTAATGATAAAGGTCAATTGATAGGTGTATTAAATGCAGGTGTAAACAAAAGCCAAGGATTTAATTATGGAATTAAAGCTGTTCACGTAAAAGACCTTCTTAGATAAAAGAATGAAAGAACCGATGAAAAATTTAATAACAACATTCATCACGTTGCTCTTAGCCGTGCCTTCATTCTCGCAAACAATGGAGTGGCACATAAAGGATAATTATGTCGATATAAAGTATATGGGGAACAACTTGTTTAAAGTTAAGAACTCCAGCGGCAAATGGGGCATCGTGAATGAGTATGGAGAGATTTCGGTGGAACTTAGATACGACAGCATTACTCCTATCGTTGAAAATAGGGCTTTATTGCTGGACGTTACCGGAATCTTTCTGAAAGGTATAGTCAACGAGAACGGGCAATTGATAAAATCTTTCCATAATGGTGAAAGACTTGCCAATTACCAATTTTATAAAGAGGGCATGTTGGCTTATGGTATAATATCGGGAGGTGATTACTACAATTTCGGTTATTTGGATTTACAAGGAAATACGAGAATTGCCCCTAAATATTTTTGGGCAGCGCCCTTTAATGGTGGAAAAGCTGTAGTTCAATACAAAAGCGGTAATTATGGACTGATAAATAATGGTGGAACACCTATTTTGCGTGATAATCGTAAGTTTAAATACATAAGCAGCCCTGTGAACAATCAGTTGCTAATAGCATATTCTAGCAGTAGAGGTGATAAGGTGGCTCTATGTGAGTTAAAAGGTAATGGCAAACTTGATGAGATAGAGGAATTTCAAAGCGGAACTATTGTGCAGTGCGGCAACGATTACAAAAGTTTATCGTGCCAAAATGGAAGTAGCTATTATTTTGACGATGCGATGAGGCTATTATATTCATCAACTGGGAAAAAGTATAATTCACCATTGCGGATAGGCAATGTTGCATATAGCAGCAACGCTTTTAGCAAAAAGAGAGGTCAGGGCGGTTGGCAAATTCTGTATGGGGGAAAGACGGTGATGAGCACCTCTTTTAGCAATGTGAGCTTCTGCGATGACGAGTATACCATCGTAACAACCTCAAGAAACACCTTAGGCGTGCTGAAGATAAATAGCAATGGATCTGTAAATATTCAAGATGTGCCGCAACAAGCCTATTTCTATCACAATACAAAAGAGAAAGGCAATATTGCAGTGAATATAGACGGCTTAATGTCTTCGTCGCAAGTACAATTAGGTATCATTGGTCTTGATGAGAATAACGTGGAGGAGAAACACAATATTCCAGCAGGATATAATGGCGTATATAATCTTCCAATTTATTACTTTATCCCGGCAGACCGATATGAGAGTGCCGTATCGTTACCTATAAAGGTTAATTTGTATATAAATGGAGTTCTCTATAATACTTCTGAACAGGAGTTGTCGGGTATACACAAGAGAGGATTCAGTATCTCTGATGCCAATGCACCTGACTTTTCAGAACCCGATGGAAGCTCTACTATCACATTTTCGGTTCGGTCGTTAGAATCCAGTCCTTCTTCCTCGGCAAAAGTTCGTGTAAGCGGGTCAGCTGATGTTGTGAGGTCTTTTAGCAGCGATGATACTGTCTATTTCAGGATTCCGGTAAAAGTGCCGTTTGCATCACAAAAGGTATACACGTTTACTGTAACAGTGAGCGAGGATGGTTGTCCGTCATATACGAGAACTATAAGCAGGACTATTAAACACTACAATTTGCAATAAACATTTAATAATAAATTAAATTAGATGAATTTATGTTCAAGAAAATTTTATTAGTAGGCATTGGGGTTATGACTGCAATGTCGGTAATGGCTCAAATAACTGTAAATCGTGGTAGTTTTGGGTCAAAGCAACAAGAAGAAACTGTATTACCTCCAGTAAGTAAAAATACAGCTTTCTTAATGAAGTATGGTGTAAAAGCTGGTGTGAACATGTCAAGCATGAGCAATGACATGTCGTTTGAGCCGGGTTTTGGTTCGGGGGTGGGTTTCCGCATCGGTGGTTTCCTTAATATGCGATGGGGACAGCGTACCGAGAACTCCGAACCCGGTACAGGCCTTTGGGGATTCCAGCCAGAACTCGTGTATTCCTATCAGGCTGTAAAGACTGATGCCGGAGATATTAAAATGAATTATCTTTCAGTACCTCTATTGGTTAAAGTTTATCCTACTACAGCTTTCAGTATTGAAGTTGGTCCTGAATTATCATATTTGCTTTCTACGTCGCCTTCTACAATGGCTGTTGGCGGTGCAGAGATCAAGGTGGGAGATTGTAAAGGTCTGAATGTGGGCTTTGCGGTTGGTGCTGCTTATGATTTGGAAAGCGGTCTTACTTTAGGAGCCAGATACACTTATGGCTTTACCGAAATGGGTAAAAACTTAAAATGGAAACCAAGCAACATTCAAGTAACAGCTGGTTGGATGTTCTAATGTTTAACAATTTAATAGAAATATAGAAAATGAAAAAATATATATTGCTAATGGTGAGTGCTATAGCTTTAGCTTTCACTTCATGTACCGACAAAGAGGAAATAGATATTAAATATCAAGTAAATATCACAGTTGCTGTTGATAAACTTATGGAGCCTTTTCAAGAACGTCGGCTGGGTGATTTCGATATTCTTGAAGGTATGAGTATTCGAATTCAGTCATATGTTTATGATGCAAACGGTATTCTTGTACAATCATGTGTTTCAAGTGTCGATGATTATTCAAAGACCGTTTCATATTCAGCTGTTTTAGAGAATGGTATTTATAAAGTTGTTTCAATAGCAGATTTCATAGAAGGAAGCGTTAATAATATTACTGACAATTGGTGGAATGTTACAGGAGAAAGCAACATAAATACATTAAAAGTTTCACACGGACAATATATAGGAACATGGTCATATGAAACTTTAGGTGCTGTTGTTAACGAATTTGAAGTTTCAGAAGAATCATCTGAAATTAAAGTTTCAATAAAACCTGCGACCGCATTATTCCAATACATATTTGACTATACAGATGTTGAAAATGGTGACGGGAATGGTGTTTCTATGTATGCCCCTTTTTGTTCGGAATTGTCTATATATTCTAATACACAATATGACGTAATAAGTGACTTTAACAATTCTACATACAGTTATAGTTCTTTAGGTTCTCAAAAAGCAAGATATATTATTGCATCAGATAGTCCAATGGAAACTGTCGATAAAGGTTATGGATACGTAATCGGTTATCGTGCTATATTACCTCAAGAAAGTAAGACTTTTTATTGGGATATAACAATGTTATGGCCAGATGGCACATCAGATGTGTTATCATCAGATTATACTCCTGCGTTGGATGTTAAAGCTGGAAAACAATATCAATTGTATTTATCTCTTGATGCGTTGATGCTCTATTTTGAGGAAGTAGGCATAACTCGTTCCACAAGAATCAATGAAAGTGTGTCTTTGATTCCGTCTTCAAATCATATACAAAGTAAGTGTAGTGATTTTGCTCCGAGAACTTACAAGGTTATCGACATCGCTAAAACCGATAAATTGATGAAGTAACTATGAAAGCGTGTCGATGTCTATTATATGCTTTACTCTTAACATTGTTAAGTTGTAATTCTGAAGATTCTTTTTTACCAAATGAAATTATTGTCAACAATGACAATAAGAATAGTCATAACATAAATCACAATAGGTGGATTTATGAGATGATGAGTAAACATTATTTTTGGAATAAGGATATAGCAGACAGTCTATCGCTTGATTTTTCTATTAGTCCTAAATATTTTTTTGATAATTTGCTATCCATGGAAGATAGATTTTCTTGGTGTGAATTAAATACAAATTATACAGATGAAGATTTAGGTTTTCATTATCAAGCATACGAGTTACACGGTTCTATAGTGAACCGTGTACTCTATGTTTCTTCTAAATTGTTGTCAGAGCAAGGTTTAAAACGTGGGGATTATGTCATTATTAGTGATGATAGCATAGAAAAGGGATTTCTTATTAATGATAAATTTATCTCAACGAAAAAGATTAATAAGATTGCAATAAATACACGAGGTTTTAATTTAGCACCTACAGTGTCGTTGGATTCGATATATACGATAAATGATAAAAGAATAGGATATTTTGTTTATGACCAGTTTGAATCGTCAACAGATGTTGCTCAGATTGCAATGCGGTTAAAAAATAGGGGGATAGATGAGTTGATTCTTGATTTAAGATATAATCCGGGTGGTTACGTTTCGACTAGTAAATATTTAGCGTCAATGTTGGCTCCAAAAGAAAATTTAGGAGCATTATACCAGTTACAAAGGTTTAACGATGTACAAACACAGGTTAAACGAAATCAAGGTGGAAGTGGTATTGATTCGGTATTTTTAGATAAAGGATTTGTCACGGTTGATAGAAATCTTGATTTAGATCGTATCGTGGTTTTGACCACAAAAAATACGGCATCGGCAAGCGAATCATTGATAATTGGTTTGCGACCTTATATGGACGTAATAACAATAGGAACAAAATCTTGTGGCAAAGATGTTGGCTCATATACAATAGCCAACAATAGATATAAATATCAATTACAACCTATAACATTCAGGTATTATAACGCTTTAAATGATTCTACTCCTGTGACAGGAATAAAACCAGATATAGAAGTTGCAGATGATTTGAATCATGAAAGAGGCGATGTAAACGAGGCATTATTGAAAACGGCTATTGATTATCTGCTAGGTAATGCCGCAGGAAATGAAACTCGTTCCGTACAGTCATCAATTAGAGAAAAAGAATACGGGAAATCCTCTATTGAAATTAGAAATAACTTATAACAATATATATAATGAAATCAATAAAGTTTAGCATCATTGGATTGGTTCTTGGGACAGCATCCTTTGGACCATTGTTTGCTCAAAATGTGGAGCAGATTCACATGAAAAGCGGATCTGTTGTGGAGGGATATATTTCGGAACAGAAACCGGGAAAGTATATAACAATCCAGACTACAATGGCTACTATTGTAGTAAATAGCGATTCTTTGCAAAATAGGGTAATTGAAAAAATACCGATAGAATCGCTGTCGAAGGAGTGGCGAGAATGGGCTGAGAAAAATGACAAATGTTTGGATTCAAGCAACGGCAAGGTGTTGGAGCTGTCGTCACTAGAGTTTGAGCACAGCAGATACAGCCGTGTTTTCTTGTTGGAGAAAGGCTCGTTGATAAAGTTTGTGGACATGTCGCCTAATCAGTACACCTTCGTGTGGGGGGATATTTATAGAACCGTTAAAAGCCGTCGTCCGGATAACTTGTTCTCCGGGTTAAAAGAAATATTGGTGCTGAAAGACAATTCTAAAATAGAGGGACAGATTATAGAGCAGTTCCCGGGTAAGGATTTAAAGATAGTAACCGATAACGATGAGGTGCTATCGTATAAATTCAGCCAAATAAAACAAATTAGAACTGAAAAGCTATCGGAAAAGCTGGATTTATGGAATCAGATACAATTGCTTGACCGTATAAATGTGAAAGGTGAGGCTAGAGAACTAGAAGGATTTATATCTTCAAGAACGTTAAGCAAGGACCTTGTTATAGAGTTTGAAAATGGCGGTTCTCGTAAAATCCCTTTAAACGAAGTGACTTCTTATGCTAAATTCCCTAATGATAAGTACAAGGCGGTATATGACAGAGTGATACAGAAGGATAGCGTATACTTAAATGGTAGTTCAGCCTATTTTGACACGTTGATACCAGTTGAGCAGTATCTGACACTAACAAATAATGTTTCTGCTAAAGTAGCCGTGGGGGATACAATATGTATTGAAGCTAATTTGGGCAATTCTGACGTGCCTGTAACTTTGGTTAAGGCTCACATTGAGAATGTGCCAAACCCTCGTGCTAAAAACAAGAAATCAAGCACTATACCTTGGCCTGTGATAACATTCCAAGACTTGATACAAGCTGCATTGCCGTATAAGCGTGAGATTACACCGCTAGGCAATGTGAAAATAGAGTTTGTTGTGGCAGAGGCTGGTGACTACGTGGTGTATATCCAAGGGAAAGAGGGATATATTGTGATAAATGTAGAATGAGCAGAATGCATTAACCGATAAAATTATTACCAAAAAGACTGAGTAATTAGGTGGATTTGTGCGATAGATGTGTCCTAGATAGCTGAGGTATATTCTAAGGAGTATATATCTCAGCTATCTGGAATACGTCTTAAAGGCTTTGCTTCATAAAGATGTCGGTTTGTTTTCATTTATAGAAAAGACCTTGAAATGCCAGCTACTACGATATTCTTGATTGGGTGACATAAGATTTAGAGTTGAAGCGTATTAATAATAACTAGTTGATATGAGGATAATAAAACTTCAAGGAGATATAGAAAAACGAAACGGCATATATTATGAATATGATGTTGATGCCGTACCCTTAGGAGAGGGTGGCATGGGACGAGTGTTCAAAGGGTATAGAGTCGTGGAGCGTACAGGAGAAAGGATGCCTGTTGCGATTAAGGCTATATATGATAATATTCCTGAAAGAGTAGTTGAACGTGCTAGGCGGGAAGCGGAAATACAAATTGACAGTGATAACTTGATACGTATGTATGGTTTTGTCGAAACCGTTACGCATGTAGACGATGAAAGAAAGCGTAAAGTACATTATCATGTGATTATGGAATTGCTGATAGGTGTAACGCTAGAAAACATAATGAATGGAGTTACGTGCGACCAAAATGGAATGCAAATACCGTTTGCTGCCGAAATTTATAGCCAATATACCCAAGATCGTGATGTAGCAGTAGTGAGAATTATGAAGGCAATACTATCGGGGCTTATGTCTTTGCATGATAAAGGTTATATTCATCGGGATATAGACCCGTCAAATATAATGTTGACAATAGATGGAAAGATAAAGTTAATTGATTTTGGTATATGTAAGCAGATCGTTTCGTTGGCGAGTTTGGATAAGTCGCTTACTGCATCGGGTGTATTCATGGGTAAAGTGAATTATGCAGCTCCAGAGTTAGTGCTGGGTGATGTGAAAAGTCAGAATTACACTACAGATATATATGCTTTAGGGGTGTTGTTGTATCAATTATGTACAGGTCATTTGCCGTTTAAGGGGACTGATCAGGAGATTCTTTCGGCTAATTTGCGGAAAACATTGCCTATGAAAGATGTGCATAAGGCGGCATTTAAGAAAATAATACGCAAGGCAACTGAAAAAAGTCAATCAAAGAGATATGCTTCAGTGGCTGAATTAAGGGTGGATTTGGAACGTGTACCGACCGAGAGTCATGAAATAGGATTCGGCTGGATTAGAATTGTTGTAGGTGTTGCAGCTTTCGTCGCAATTATAGTTGGGTGTTGGTTTGTGTTTACACCCGATAACCCTCAGCCTCAGATATTAGTCCAACAACCAACTAAGCAGGATTTATACGATAAGGCATTAGCTCTGTTAGATAAAAGAGATAGTGTAATGAAAGGTGTTAAGATATTAGAGGTTTTAGCAGAGGATAGCTTTTATAAGCCAGCTAAGGTAAAGCTATATGCGAAATGGATAAATGATACATCTAATGTAGAGCATATGAAAAAAGCGTATGATGGCTTAATACAATTAGCTCAAGAAAGTTCACCTGCTAGAGAGGCGGTGTTTGAATGTGCGATAACATTGTCGGCGGCTAATAAATGTTTCAGTATACCTGAAATTAGGCAAGGTTTGCTAGGTGAGAAAATGGATCTAGAACGGGCTAATAATTGGTTTAGAATGTTGATAGATTCCGATAGCGCTGACTATAAATCTGTTTATTGGGAATTTAATAATCTAATTGATGAAAAGATTAACAAAAACTCCATTAAAGGTGATAAACGTATTGTAGAACTTTATAATTTGTTCCAAAAACGAATAACAAATTTTGATGTGGAGAACGATAAAGTTGCTAAAACGTATAAGGAAGCAATGGATAATGATAAAAGAACTTTGGAAAGTTGGGGATTAATTTAATAAAGATAAAATATGAAAAAAATAATATTAATAGCGATAATTTGTATTAATTGTATTATGTCAATTAAAGCCGATGGCTTTGGTTATGATTATGAACTTAGATTGTTTGATGATAAAGATTGGTATAAAGTTCGTAAAGGTGAAAAATATGGTATAATCTCGAAAGAAGAAGGAAATGATGACGACATAAGAGTTATATTATCTATAGAATTTCAGGATTTTGAATTTAAAGAAGGCAAAGCCACAATGCTGAGAGAGAATATGCTTTATGGATATGTTGGTTTATCTGGTCAAGTGAAATGGTTTAACCCCGATTCGGTTTTCATGGTCAATCCGTTTATGCGTACGTTTAATGATGGTTTTGTTATGGTACGCAACAATAAAAATAAATGGGGATATATGGATGAATATCAAAACATGATAACAATAAATAAGAAGCCTTTCAGATTTGATGTGGTATATCCTTTTAACGAAGGTATAGCAGCTGTATATGAGAAAAAAATAGGGTGGAGATATATTGATAAAGAAGGAAATGACAGATTTATATGGGATAATCCATTAGATATCATGTTCTGCTCTACAGTACATGATGGTGAATGTATTATTATAGATAGTGAAGGTATACATTGGTGTGTAGAAGATCAGTCCTCACATAGAGCTATGATAAAACTCACTCTGTCGGAAAATCCTGTTACATTACAGTCATCAATTGATTTTAGGGATGAAAAATTAAATTGTAGTGAGGGTGTGTTTACATTAGATAAGTTGAGACGTGTTGTTAAATATGAGAATAACAAAGGGCAAATAAAAGAGTTTATTGCTAAGGAGAAACTTCAACAAGTTTCGGCTAGAAAAGTTAAAACTCCAATAATACAACGTGAACAACATATAGATACATTATCCATAGCGGAAGATTTGGAAATAAATGTTACATCTAGAGTGTTGCAAGCTAATGCAAAAGGTAGGGCATATACCGAGGTGAAGATAACGAATAAAGCGGCGGACATTTTCGAAGACCTTACTGTTACATTGAGTTGCGGCGGAGCTTCTAGGACATGGACTGGGAATATAGAAGGAAATTCTAGTGAAAGAATAGGGTTGAATATTCCTTCACGCTTTTCGGTAGCATCAATTAAGCGTGATATAATTGTTAAAGTGAAATTTAAGGGTGATTCAATTGAGAATGAGATTCCGATAACAATACGTAGATATACACCAGATAGATAAATTCTACGTTGAAATATAAAATACAATGTGGCTCCATCTAGCAACTGTTTGTTAGATGGAGTTTCTGTATTACGTGATTGATATAGGATTGGAGAAACGTGGTAGGATGCGGTGTGGCGGGAGAGTTAAATTTGTGTATGGATAGTAAACAAAAATACCGATATTGCAACTCTGCAATATCGGTATTTTTATATGATGTTGTCGTCCTATTGGATTATGCGAAAGTATAATCGGTAATAGATACTGGATTGAATTTCTTAATAAATTCAGCATGACGAGCAACTTCTGCTTCACCAAAACGAACGTAATTGTTAGCTGATTTAGCAAAACTATCGTTACGAGTTGCATCAGATAGCAACAAATATCCCATAACAATGTGACCTGCCATTTCAACAAGTCGGCGTGCCATGAAGTCGGTATATGCAGTGTCTTTAACGTCAGTTACGGCTGCTAGCACTTCTTCGTATGTAGCTGTCATAGCTTGCAATTTTTCTTGAAGAGGCTTCAAGTTTTCAGCATATTCAGCAGAAGCAAGTTCTTGTATGTACTTGCTGTAAGTACCAGTTGTGACGTGGCGAATAGCAGCCACCACTTGAAGTTGTGTAGTACCTTCGTAGATAGAAGTGATACGAGCGTCACGATAAACACGCTCGCAAGCATAATCTTTCATGAATCCAGAACCACCGTGTATTTGTATGCAGTCGTAGGCGTTTTGGTTGCAATATTCGCTACCTATACCCTTAACCATAGGGGTGAGAGCATCAGCCAACTTGCTGTAATACTTCATTTCAGCACGTTCTTCTGGAGTTAGTGTGCGTTCCTTAGCTATGTCTTCGTAGATTTTGTACATGTCTACAAAGCGTGCAGTCTCATAAAGAAGTGCGCGTGAAGCATCAAGTTTCATCTTAATGTTAGAGATTATTTCAGCGACAGCAGGGAATTCTATGATTGCTTTGCCGAATTGTTGGCGTTCTTGAGCATAAGCAAGTGCTTCACGGTAAGCAATTTCGCTTACTCCGACTGATTGTGCTGCGATACCAAGACGAGCTCCGTTCATAAGAGCCATCACGTACTTGATAAGACCAAGACGGCGAGAACCGCAAAGTTCTGCTTTGGCATTCTTGTAAACAAGCTCACATGTAGGAGAACCCTTGATACCCATCTTATTCTCGATACGGCGAACTGTCACGCCTCCATTACGTTTGTCGTAAATGAACATAGAAAGACCACGACCATCCTTTGTACCTTCTTCAGAACGTGCAAGAACTAGGTGAATGTCGCTATCACCATTGGTGATGAAGCGTTTAACACCATTCAATAGCCAAGTGCCGTCTTCTTGTGGAGTAGCTTTTAGCATTACAGATTGAAGGTCGGAACCTGCGTCAGGCTCAGTCAAGTCCATTGACATAGTTTCACCCGCACATACACGTGTGATATAACGTTGTTTTTGATCTTCATCGGCAAATTCGTATATTGTTTCAGCACAATCTTGAAGTCCCCAAAGGTTTTCAAATCCAGTATCAGCACGGCTTACGATATCGGCGGCCATGATATAAGGAGTGATGGGGAAGTTAAGACCGCCGAAACGGCGAGGCATTGCCATACCCATTAAACCTGCTTTACGGCAAAGTTCGATGTTCTGTTGAGTACCGTCGGCATAAATTACGCCACCGTTCTCAACACGTGGACCTTGATGGTCAACGCTTTCGGCATTTTCTGCAATAGTAGTTCCGCAAATTTCACCAACGATTTCAAGAACTTTGTCATAAGAGTCCATTGCATCCTCGAAGTTGAAAGGGGCATAATCAAACTTTTCGGCATCAGTGTAGTTACGCTCTTTAAGCTCAACTATTTTACGCATCAACGGATGATTAAGGTGATGCTTCAAATCGGGATTATCTGTATAAAAATTAGCCATGATTACTTAGAGTTCTTTTTGTAATATTTAATAAGTTTTGGAACAACATCTTCCATGTTGCCTGTAATAACGTAGTCAGCAATGGCGTTAATAGGAGCGTTAGCATCATTGTTGATAGATATGATGATAGAGCTGTCTTGCATACCAGCTACGTGTTGGATTTGTCCTGAAATACCGCATGCGATGTAAAGTTTAGGACGTACTGTCACACCTGTTTGACCTATTTGGCGAGCGTGTTCGGTGAAACCCGCATCAACAGCCGCACGAGATGCTCCAACTTCTCCACCTAATACATTCGCTAGCTCATGAAGCAGGTCAAAGTTCTCTTTGCTTCCCACGCCGTAGCCACCAGCTACGATTATAGAGGCGTTCTTTATGTTGATGTCGCATTTTTCGATGTGGCGGTCAATGATGCTTACAACAAAGTCGGCATCGCTAACGTATTTGTTTACGTCAAGATTTATGACTTCGCCTTTGTGGCTGGTGTCAAAAATCTCTTTTTTCATCACGCCTTCACGAACTGTTGCCATTTGTGGACGACACTCAGGGTTTACGATAGTTGCAACGATGTTGCCTCCGAAAGCTGGACGAATCTGATAAAGAAGATTCTTGTATTCAGTACCAGTCTTAGGGTCGGTATGGTCACCTATCTCAAGCGAAGTACAATCGGCGGTAAGACCGCTGTGCAAGCATGAAGAAACACGAGGACCCAAATCACGACCGATGCAAGTAGCACCCATCAAGCAGATTTGAGGCTTGATTTCCTTAAATAGATTAATGATGATAGATGAATGAGGTAGTGATGTGTAAGGGTAAAGACGAGCGTCTTCAGCCTTGTATACCACGTCAGCTCCATAAGGATATAGTTGGTTTTCGATACCTTCAAGTTTGTCGCCAATTACGATGGCTTCAAGTTTTACTCCAAGTTCAGAGGCTAGCTTGCGACCCTTAGTAAGAAGTTCAAGGCTCACATCGGCTACTTTACCATCCTCAAATTCACAATAAACTATTAAATTGTTTTGTTCTGCCATAATTGTTAGTGTTTATTTGATAAATTAACCGATAGTGTGGTTTGCAATTAAGTCTTTTACTAAATCTTCAATACCAGCATCGTCAGCACCGTCAAGTTTCTTGCTTTCTTTAGCTGTGAATACAACGTTAACCACGTTTTTAACCTTAGTAGGAGAACCGTTTAGACCTATTTGAGCGGGATCTGCTTCAACGTCGGCTGCACTCCATTCCATTAAGTTCAAGTAGTCACGTCCTTCAAGGCGTTTAGCTTGTTCTTCATCAAGCGAAGCTTTTTCGCTAGGGGTAACAGCATATTTGTACTTTTGGATAAGGCGTGCGTTACGTGGACGGCATGGTGCTGCCGAACCGTTAACGGTAACGACTACAGGAAGTGCTGCTTCTACTGTTTCTGAACCGCTTTCGATACGGCGTTTCACTATCACTTTCCCGTCTTTTACAGTCACCTCTTCAGCATAAGTGATTTGAGGTAAACCGAGCTTTTCAGCTATTTGAGGACCTACTTGTGCTGTGTCGCCGTCGATAGCCTGACGTCCACCTAGGATTATGTCGAAATCCTTGATGTGGCGTACTGCTGCTGCAAGTGAATAAGAGGTTGCAAGAGTATCGGCACCACCTAAAGCACGGTCGGTTAACACGATACCAGTGTCAGCACCACGGTATAATCCTTCACGAATCACTTCTGCTGCACGAGGAAGTCCCATTGTCAACAAAGTGATTTTTGAGCCGGGATGCTCGTCTTTTAATCTCAAGGCTTGTTCCAATGCGTTCAAATCTTCAGGATTGAAGATTGCAGGAAGGGCTGCTCGGTTGATTGTACCGTCGGCTTTCATCGCATCTTTGCCCACATTACGAGTATCTGGCACTTGTTTTGCCAAAACTACGATATTCAAACTCATAATATCTTTATTAGTAAATTAATAGATTATTTTCAAATAAGTTTTTCATTGGAAAGGCAAGGGCGTAATGCACCCTTGTACGCTTTTCGTTGCAAAGTTAACTAATAAAGACCATTATACCGCAATGAGAAGTCTAAAAAAACGTTTATTGCGTAGGCTTTATGCTGTTGTTTTCTAGAAATTTGTCGATAAAGTAGGTGTGGTTATTCCTTTTTACCCCATAAGATGTTCATGCGTTCTGCCATTTTTGTTTCCGAGGGATTGTTGCTGGCATTCCAGAATGTGGGATGTTTAGCCTCTGCGGGCATAAACTCTTGTCGCACAAAATTGCTGGGATAGTCATGAGCATATTTGTAATCTTGTCCATATCCAAGTTCTTCCATAAGTTTGGTTGGAGCATTACGCAAGTGTAGCGGAACGGGTAAGTTGCCAGTCCGCTCCACAAATTCTAAGGCTGAATTTATAGCCATATATGCCGAGTTGCTTTTAGGCGAAGTTGCAAGATAAATAGTGCATTCAGCAAGCGGTATACGACCTTCGGGCCAGCCTATCTTTTGCAGTATGTCGAACGTGGCGTTTGCGAGCAGCATGGCATTAGGGTTGGCAAGACCAATATCTTCGCTAGCTAGTATAGCTAAACGGCGTGCGATAAACTTAGGGTCTTCACCTCCTGCTATTAAGCGGGCTAGCCAGTAGATAGCCGCATCGGGGTCGCTTCCTCGCACGCTCTTTATGAAAGCGGAGATTATATCGTAGTGTAATTCACCGTTTTTGTCGAACACCATAGGATTTTGCTGCAATCGCTCAGTCACAATATCGTCGTTGATTACAAATGGTTCACGAGCCGTAATAGATTGCATAATCAAGTCAAGAATATTGAGCAGTTTGCGAGCGTCACCACCCGAAAACCGTAACAGAGCCTCGGTGCTTTCGATTCTCACTTCGTGTCCCTCAAAAATCTTGTCGGTGGTTATTGCCCGATTAAGAAGCTCTAGCAAATCTTCTTTCTCAAGAGGATTAAGCACATAGACTTGTGCTCGTGACAACAAAGGGCGTATCACTTCAAACGAAGGATTCTCTGTTGTAGCTCCTATCAGTGTCACAGTGCCGTTCTCCACCGCACCAAGCAGTGAGTCTTGTTGCGACTTGTTGAAGCGGTGTATTTCGTCGATGAATAGGATAGGGCGACCTTTAGAAAACATGCTTTGTGCATCACGTTTGCATCGTTCAATCACGTCACGCACATCTTTCACCCCCGACGTGACAGCCGAAAGCGTGTAGAACGGAACTTGTGCCTGCTCGGCAATAATGCGGGCTATGGTAGTCTTTCCCACACCGGGAGGTCCCCATAATATGAAAGAAGAAATATTACCCGATTCTATCATTCGTCGCAGTATAGCGCCTTCCCCCACAAGGTGTTTCTGCCCTATGTATTCATCAAGTGTCCTCGGTCTTAATCTTTCGGCTAGCGGTTCGTACATAAATCGTATATTTTATGCAAAGATACTACAAAGAAACGAAAGCGAGTGTGAAATGAGGAAAGAATGTTGTCTGTTAGCGATTTAACAGTGTTTGTCAGAATGTTACAGTGCCATCAAATGCCGATGAAAAGCCAAGAAATGACAAAGTTTCGTTACTATCTCGTTACTTTGATTTTTGACTTTGAACGGTTGTTCTGGTTGCTGTAACAGGCTGAATAGCAATACTTGTGAAGCGATTGTGGTTGCAAATATTGCGAAGTTCCTCATATCTTCGTTCCGATTTCGCTTCGGCTGATTCTTTCGCATTGATACGCTGT
>CAZSHA010000036.1:0-21743 GCA_964606575.1 uncultured Muribaculaceae bacterium
AATATTTATTCTTGATTTGCCATATCTAACAACCAGAAATATCCGCTGACCCGTTATTTTTTATATGTATATATCCTATTTTGAATACGTGATGTCGGCTGACCAGAACAGACCAGTAGAATTGATGTCGTTCAAATCCACCACCTCAACAACTTCGCCTTTGGATTTAGCACCTATAGGCACTTCTTTAAGCACTCTATCATTTTTCTTAAACAGCAAAACTATATTATCGGCATCACGTTCCAAGTCTATCGTCAAGCGGTATCGACCCTCTCCCACTTCGGTTGTGGTCATATCAACCACAGTCTTATTATACCCTGCTATAAGTTTAGGCTCTTTATAAGTAGGATCTTTCATTAACTCAACGAAATCGCACATTTTCCCAGCCTCAACCTCAACTGTCTTTTCGCTGACATTATAGCCATCGGCTTCCATCTTTACCACGTACTTGCCTGGCTTAACATCCCAAAACACAAACACACCATTATAATTATTATCGGTGGTATACTTGCCAACCTCATTACCGTTGGCATCAAAAAGCGTGACTTTAGCACCGTTTATAGGCTTCTTCATATCATGAGTCCCTATACGCCAATTATTAAAACGCTTATGGTCGATGATGCGGTCTTTATCTTTCACCGCGCCCGAAATCACGCCAGTAGACGGCATATCAGCTCCGAAATAGTCGCAATAGAAGCGATACAAGTTCCAAGCGAATGTTTTCACATAGTCCACATTAAGCAAGCGGTGAGCCTCTGGCTCATAGTCATGGAAAGTTCCCTCAACCAAGAATCCCGGCACATCGAGATAGCGAAGCACTCCTAGAGAATAGGTCAAGAACTTCTTATCTTCAGCCACAAACAATTTTGGCGACCAAACGGTAATGTCATTATCCATAAGATACGGAATAGACACCGAGGCTTGATCTTGACTCAATGCCATAAGGGCTGGACGTTTACCTATATTATTAGCATCCTTGTTATAAAGGTTAAGAAAATAGTTAACTCTAGCCTTAGGACCTGCAGCATTACTATGTATCGAAATGAACGCATCAGCCTTGAATGCATTAGCCGCCCTTCCTATGTCGCCAAGCGGTAGGTCATCTTCCTCTCGGTTCAGCACACGAGAAATCGCCACTGTAGCACCTGCATTTTCCAGCAAACGTTTCAGCTCAAGTCCTTTTATCAAATTAGCGCGTGACTCCCAAAAGCCGTTGGTGTCAAGCGGTTCAAAAGGTATAGTAGGCACATTGCGGTCGTTGCTCATAACGATTTTAAGAGAGCCGTCATCATTGAATATAGAATCATGCCCTCCGTTCCAAAATCCGCCATGTCCTGGGTTGATATAGATTCTCACACCAGATAAATCTTTCGCTTCAGCAGCACTGCTAAAGGCAAAAACAGCCAATAAAAGCAAACAAAGTTTTTTCATCGCCTTAAATTATTATTAATTTTCAATTGTTTATCATCGTTTCAAGCACCTCAAATGCCTTATCAATAATAGCATCCTTACCAAGAGCCATTTCGGTTTCGGTCATATCCACCTTACAGCCAGGCGAAGGCTCAACGCCAAATTCCGTAACCACGCCGTTACAATCGGTTATCTCGCTTGCCGACAATCGAACCATCCAGCCGTTAGGCACATCATAAGTGAACGGCAATCCGCTTCCACCACCAGTGGTGTCGCCTACGACCATAACATTAGGCAGGTTTTTCATTATCGACACGAAATTATTGGTAGCACTATACGATGAGCGGTTAGCCAAAACCACTATCGGCTTCAAATACTTTATACGGTCGGCTGACACTGGATCGAAATAATAATCGTATGGCTCGGAGAAATCATCATGCCCAGGTCCCGTCTTATGAGATATAGCACCTGCATGAATGCGCTCTGTTATAAAACGGCGCACTAGTTTCTCCACATTAGTCAAGAATCCTCCGCCATTATCACGTACGTCGATTATCAAACCATCACTACTGGCAAGATAGGCAAGTACGTTATCCAAATTCCCCTCACCTATATTTATCGAGAAATCACCATAGTATAAATAGCCGAAATTATTGCTTAATATCGTATATTTCATGCCCGATGCCTGCTTATAGTCGAAATTGAGATAATATTGATTTATAACACGTTCATCGTAATTCTTAGGGTATTGTTCCCAAATCCAATAACGTGACACGTCCCACGATGATATTAGATTAGTGTGACCGTCTTTCAACTCTTTCAGCATCTCGGCACACACATCAAACAACGCAACCGACGACATATCAGGCCGTAGCTTGGCACGATAGTGATTGCCCACATCGCTCCAATCGACATTCTTATATTTAAAAAAGCAATAATGCTGATCCACACTCGCCCATACAGCATCAAAATTACCGTAAGGGTCATTACTGAATTCCTCTTGCTTATGGCACGAACTTAATAGCACCACCATGACCAACATGCTATAATATATAACCTTCATAACTCTACCCATTTTAATATATAGCCGATATTATTCTGGCATGCTCACTCATTTTTGAGCCATATTTAACACTGATCCATTCGCCACTCAATCCGAGTACAAGGCTATGGTTGAAAATCTGAGTATTAAGGTTGTTTATCCAACTAGTATCAATCGTTCCTCGATAGCCCACTCGCAAGGTCGTATTGCCCAAATGCACATCGGCAGTAAGCAAGTTGGTCATTGAGAAATGATTGCCTATCCAACCGAAATGCACCAGTCCAGAATGGTTGCCCACATACATTTCGTAATAGCTCTCACCATATTCGGGCGAATAGAACACCCCAAGCACTGGTAGCGTAGCTTGGTAACGGAATGTCACTGGCAGCTTTCCTATTTTACGATTATACACAGCCATTCCTGTAAAATCGGCACTCCAATTTATTTTTACCGACACCACATTATTAGAATTTGTAGGAGCATATAACGCTCCACCCCGCAACTGGGTACTACCACCAGCAAACAACTGCAACTCTGGCATCATCTTCCAACGGTGCATCATGCCCCACTTGAAATCAGCCATAAGCGTGTGTATCGTATGACTCTCAGCGGGATTCTCGGCAGGGCTATAATTTACGCCAACCTCAAGTTGCATTATCCACTTTTCAGGACTGAATTTCATAGCCTGCATACGCTCATAGCCCAAGCCCAAGTTCACTCCTTTGTATTTTATCGGAGAAAGGTAGGTGTCCAACACCGAAGCCGATCCCACCTCAACCATATACGCCGACATCACTGGCCGTATCACCTCACTCGACATAGTATCACAACAATTCTGTGCCTTCGATTGGTTCAAAAATCCCAATGTCACTACCACCAATGCAATAAACAACTTCCTCATCACATCTACAATCAGTTATCCTCGTCATCAAAGAGTTTCTTTTGCCCAGTCAATTCAGCAAAAATATCTTTTTGGCTTTTAACTGGTTCTTCCTTTTCTGGTTCAGCCAGACCGTCGTCACTAATTACCGGCTCTGGAATATTCTCTTCCTCAACAATTCTAGGTTCCAACTCCGATATCGACTCTATCTCATAGTTAGATAGACGTTTGCCTTTCGCCTTAAAGCTCTTTTCGCCTATAAAATCCTCAGCATCTATCAGCAACGGCTCTCGGAATGAATCACCTCCTCCGAACTTAACTTCAATGCGTGGATAACGCTCATCACTCAATATAATCAACTTCGACTCCTTATTACCTCCTATAAAGCTCTGCCGCTTAGCTGACACCTCAAATTGGAAACGCTTTATGTAATTATAACCTTGGTCGGCATCAAACAGCACCGCTGTCCACACTTTGCCCTCAACATACTTCTCTATGCGTAATATTCCATCATCATAATGGTTCTCAGCATCGAAAGACGTAGTGCAGAATTCACCGTTACTATACACTACTAACACTTGATCTCCAGTGTTAAACTCACCCAACGAATCGCCACGACCATCATAATTCAAACGCAAGACATCTGGGTCGAACCACACTTCACGCCCACCAAGCGTGGAAACTCCACGCTCTTTAAGTGAAATTCGGTGTATCTCATTCTTTGTAACAATGTTACCTCGTGATTGTTTTCCTTTTATAGCCAATTGGGCAAAATCAACATCAAATTGCAACACCTTCAAACGGAACTTCGGCTTCAATGTCACTTTAAGCACCTCAGCTTCTCCATTCTGATTGGCAGTAAACCATAATATCTTAGACCCAGGTGTACCTTGTGTCAAGTCATACTCCTTATCACGTGTCACACCAGTCACGGCAAAACGTTTCATGTATACGATTCCGCCCTTACCATCTTGATATACCACGTTATAAATAGTACGCTGGTCGTTTCGCTTAAATATGTTCAGATACAATATATTTTTACCAACATATATCTTTTCGGCAATATGAACCACCTTATAAGTACCATTCTTATAAAATATTATCACATCGTCCATATCGGAACAATTGGCAACAAATTCATCTTTCTTCAATGCTGTACCAATAAATCCTTCTTCACGGTTAATGTATAGCTTCTCATTTGCTTCTGCCACCTTAGATGCCACTATAGTATCGAAATTGCGGATAATTGTGCGACGTGGATACATAGCACCGTATTTCTCTTTCAACATCTCGTACCACTTTATAGTGTTCTCTACAAGATGAGCCAACTTGTCGAATATCGCAGCTATACGCTCATTCAACTGGGCGATATAATTATCGGCCTTCTCGCTGTTGAATTTCAATATACGCCCCATCTTTATCTCCATCAAGCGTAAAATATCATCACGAGTGACATCTCTCACAAATTTCGGCTTATACGGTTCAAGCCTGCTGTCAATATGAGCTACCGCCTCATCAATATTGCGGCTTTGTTCAAAACCCTTATCCTTATAAATACGCTCTTCAATGAATATACGCTCCAAAGATGCGAAGAAAAGCGATTCCATCAATTCACCTCGTTGTATTTCCCACTCTTGACGAAGCAAGCTCTTGGTTCGATCTACACTATACCGCAACACATCACTCACCGTCAAAAAATGAGGTTTCTTGTCTTTTATGACACAACAGTTCGGAGAAATACTCACTTCGCAATCAGAGAAAGCATAAAGGGCATCAATCGCCTTATCGCTCGATGTTCCTGGGAGAAGATGCACAATGATTTCTGCATTTTCAGAAGTGTTGTCATCAACACTCTTAATCTTTATTTTGCCTTTTTCTTGAGCTTTCAATATAGACTCTATGAGAGTACTAGTGGTCTTGCCGAACGGAAGATCGGAAACAATTAAAGTCTTATTGTCACGTTTCTCTATCTTTGTACGCACACGAACAGCTCCGCCACGCTCTCCATCATTATAACGGCTCACGTCAACATACCCGCCAGTAGGGAAATCGGGATATAATTGGAAATCTACACCCTTTAAATATGCAATCGAAGCATCAATAATCTCGTTAAAATTATGTGGAAGAATTTTACATGCAAGTCCAACAGCTATACCTTCAGCTCCTTGTGAGAGCAAAAGAGGAAACTTGATAGGCAACGTCACTGGCTCAGGCTTGCGACCGTCATAAGAAACCGTCCAATCAGTCACTTTCGGGTTATACACCACATCTAAAGCAAATTCCGACAATCGTGCTTCAATATAACGAGGTGCTGCCGCACTATCGCCTGTCAATATATTCCCCCAGTTACCTTGCGTTTCGACAAGCAAGTTTTTCTGTCCGAGCTGCACCAAGGCATCACCGATAGAAGCATCACCATGCGGGTGATATTGCATGGTGTTACCCACGATGTTAGCGACCTTATTGAACCTTCCGTCATCGAGTTCTTTCATCGAATGCAATATACGCCTTTGTACTGGCTTCAAGCCGTCCTCTATATGCGGAACTGCACGTTCCAAAATCACATAAGAAGCATAATCAATAAACCAGCGTTGATACATACCGCTCAACTGCAAACGCTTATCGCCCACAGGCACATGATAGCTAGAATGAGCCTCACTACCAGTTCCGCCCGCTCCCTCACCGTTCAACTCGACTTCTTCGTTTTCTTCCTTCATCAAAGTAATAGTATATTCTTTATACCTTGCTCTCTACAAATCAGCTCGGTTTATCGCCAATTACAAGGTATTATAGTTATTTAATTATTATAAATGCATAAAGCATCAGCAAAAATACAAAATAAATCGAAAAAAATAGTTTACTTTGCACCACAATTAGTGAATTAGGAAAAATGGGGCGATTTTGCCGTTCCCCTATAAATAAATTTGCAATAACTAAAAACAAACATATTAAAATGGCACAAAAAGAAGATACTTTCAAAAAAATCGTTTCTCACGCTAAGGAATACGGGTTCGTTTTCCCTTCTAGCGAGATATACGACGGTCTAGGAGCAGTTTATGATTACGGGCAACTTGGTGTTGAGATGAAAAACAACATTAAGCGTTATTGGTGGGAATCAATGACACTGCTTCACGAAAATATCGTGGGTATTGACTCTGCAATCTTCATGCACCCTACAATATGGAAAGCATCAGGACACGTTGACGCTTTCAATGACCCGCTAATCGACAATCGTGACTCTAAGAAACGCTATCGTGCCGATGTATTGATTGAAGACGAACTGGCTAAGTTTGACGATAAGATTGAAAAAGAAGTGGCAAAAGCCGCTAAACGTTTCGGTGACAGTTTTGATTCTGAGCTTTTCAAAACTACAAATCCTAGAGTACTTGAAATCAAAGAAAAGCGTGAAGAGCTACACACCCGTTTCGCTAAAGCCATGAACGACAATGATCTAGCAGAATTGAAACAAATAATTCTAGACTATGAGATTGTCGACCCTATATCTGGCACAAAGAATTGGACTAACGTACGCCAATTCAACCTTATGTTCAAAACCGAAATGGGTAGCACCAGCGAAGGCGCTATGAACGTATACCTACGCCCAGAAACAGCTCAAGGTATTTTCGTTAACTTCCTTAACGTGCAGAAAACAGGTCGCATGCGTATCCCATTCGGTATAGCTCAGATAGGTAAAGCTTTCCGCAATGAGATTGTCGCTCGCCAGTTTATATTCCGTATGCGAGAATTTGAACAAATGGAGATGCAATTCTTTGTTCGTCCTGGCGAAGAGCTAGACTGGTTCGCAAAATGGAAAGAAACTCGCTTGAAGTGGCACAAAGCACTAGGAATGGGCGATCACAAATATCGTTTCCACGACCACGACAAGCTAGCACACTATGCAAACGCAGCTACCGACATCGAATTTGAAATGCCTTTCGGATTCAAAGAAGTAGAAGGTATACACTCACGTACCGACTTCGACTTGAGCCAACACGAGAAATTCAGCGGCAAGAAGATTCAATACTTCGATCCAGAGCTTAACAAATCGTACACTCCATACGTTATCGAAACATCTATAGGTGTTGATAGAATGTTCTTGTCAGTTCTATGTTCATCTTACGAAGAAGAAAAACTTGAAAACGGAGAAACACGTGTAGTACTACATTTGCCAAAGCAACTAGCTCCTGTGAAAGTTGCTGTTATGCCTCTTGTGCGTAAAGACGGGCTACCAGAGAAAGCGCGTGAAATCATGAACATGTTGAAATTTGATTACGCATGTCATTATGACGAGAAAGACTCTATTGGCAAGCGTTACCGCCGTCAAGATGCAATAGGTACGCCGTTCTGTATTACTATTGACCATCAAACACTTGAAGACAATACAGTGACCATACGCCACCGTGATTCTATGGAGCAAGAGAGAGTGGCTATTAGTGAGCTACCTAGTATAGTTGACAGCGAAGTAAGCCTAAACAAGCTATTGAAATCATTGGCATAAACACAATATCAGAATGAAAAAATTCCCATTAATAGTTTGCCTTATAACCATACTTTGTGCTGGTTTCGTGTCTTGTATAGACAACGAAAGCGATGAGTATTGGAAAAAATACAAGTCGTGGCGTGAAGATGGACAGAAATGGCTAGAAGTACAATCTCAAATCAAGAACGATGACGGAAGTTTCTATTATCAAAAAGTAACTCCATCATGGGATAAAAGTTCTTACGTTTATATTCACTACTTCAACGACACCACACTCACTAGAGGAAACTTGTCACCATTATACACATCGACAGTAGACACCAAATACATTGGCTATTTGCATGACGGAACGGCTTTTGACTCATCATATTTAAGCACGTCACCTGCCGACAGCATTTTCCGCACACAACTACAATCGGTTATTAACGGTTGGACTATTGCCCTTGACAACATGCATGTGGGCGATTCATGCGAAGTGCTTATCCCTTACGAATATGCTTACGGCGAGTCAGGAAGCGGAACAAAAGTGCCACCATACTCAGCACTCAGGTTCTGCATGAAGTTGGTGGATATTTCTAATTACGAAACTCGACCTGAATAATAGACGAATGAAGCAACCCTTAAAAGGTAGACCACGGTCTTATCCCATATAACAAAAAAGTAGCGGTAATCCCCGCTACTTTTTTGTTCCACCCCACATTTATATTACAATCATAAGTAGAATTGGTAAAAAATCTTTAACTTCGCAAAATAAAATCGTAAATTTATAATAATCTAATATAAAATACAATGCAAGAAAAAGAAGAAGTAAAGGCTTCGGCTGGCATTCCCGAAAATGCTTTCCGAGAGCTGAAGAAAGACGAGAAGTACATTCCAGTGCTTCATCCTGACAAATCTTATCCAGAAGTGACCCCTTATTCAGTGTCTATGGGTCTGATTATGGCTGTTATTTTCAGTGCAGCAGCCGCTTATCTTGGGCTAAAAGTTGGTCAAGTTTTTGAAGCAGCCATTCCAATCGCAATTATTGCCGTAGGTTTGTCAAGTGCCAGCAAACGTAAAAATTCGCTTGGCGAAAATGTAATTATCCAATCTATCGGTTCATGTAGCGGTATCGTAGTAGCTGGAGCTATATTCACATTACCAGCACTATACATCCTAAAAGCAAAATATCCAGAAATAGCAGTTAATTTCTTGGAAATATTCCTTAGTTCAATGCTAGGAGGTGTTTTGGGTATTTTATTCTTCATCCCATTCCGTAAATATTTCTGTGCCGACATGCACGGAAAATTCCCTTTCCCTGAAGCCACAGCTACTACACAGGTGCTTATTTCAGGCGAGAAAGGCGGTAATCAAGCAAAACCGCTTATCATGGCAGGCCTAATAGGTGGTTTATATGACTTCTTGCTATCAACATTCGGTTGGTGGAGCGAAGTACTATCATCACGTGCAATCCCAGCAATGAACGCCCTAGCTGATAAAGCAAAAATGGTTTTCAGCATCAACACAGGAGCTGCTGTTATGGGTCTTGGCTTCATCGTAGGTTTAAAATACAGCTTCATCATATTTGCAGGCAGCGCATTCATCTGGTGGGTAATTATACCATTGCTTGGCATGAGTCCGGAATATGCGACACAAGCACCAGAACAAATATTCTCAGGCTCTGCACGCTTTATCGGTATTGGCGGTATAGCTATGAGCGGTGTTATCGGCATTATCAAGTCTTGGGGTATCATCAAGAGTGCCGTAGGTCTTGCCACGCGTGAAATCAAAGGAAACAAAAGCGAAGCAAAAGCCATTGTACGCACACAGAAAGACCTTTCAATGAAAGTTGTAGTATTTGCATTGCTAGCCGCGTTCCTTGTAACTTTCGCATTCTTCTATGCCGGAGTCATACACAACCTAACACAAACTATAGTAGCATTCATCGTTGTTGCCGTAATAGCATTTCTATTTACAACAGTTGCAGCCAACGCTATAGCCATTGTAGGCAGTAACCCTGTATCTGGTATGACATTGATGACACTAATCATCGCATCTGGTATTTTTGTGGCAATAGGTCTTAATGGTTCATCAGGTATTGTCGCCTCTATGATTATCGGAGGAGTGGTGTGCACAGCTTTATCAATGGCTGGTGGCATGGTGACCGACATGAAAGTTGGCTACTGGCTAGGAACTACTCCAAGCAAGCAACAATCATGGAAATTCTTGGGTACACTCGTTTCTGCGGCGACTGTGGGCGGTGTGATGCTTATCCTAAACGACGTATACGGATTTACTGGTGAAAAAGCATTGGTAGCACCACAAGCTAACGCTATGGCTGCAGTAATCGACCCTCTTATGATGGGTGGAGAAACACCTTGGATGCTTTACATCGTGGGTGCAATATTAGCAATTTTACTTAACTGGCTCGGAGTTCCTGCACTAGCATTCTCACTAGGTATGTTCATACCATTGCAACTAAACACTCCGCTTCTTGCTGGAGGTATCATCAGTTGGTTCGTAAGCTCACGTTCAAAGGATGAAGCTGTTAATAAAGCTCGTCAAGACCGTGGAACACTTCTCGCATCCGGTTTCATAGCAGGCGGTGCTTTGCTTGGCGTAGTAAGCGCGGGTATGCGTTTCTTCGGATTTGAATATTCTTGCACTCTTGGCGAAAGCACTTTGCAGACGACAGGACTTATCGTTTACGTCCTTCTTCTTGCATGGTTCACATGGAATTGCTTGAAAGCTAAGAAATAACCTATAAACAAGTTCAATAGAAAAGGGTGCGTTTGCACCCTTTTTTCGTTTTATACTTATGCCCAGAATCACTCGCAATCGGTACGCACAAAGTGGCGATGAGCATGACAATCTTCAATACCATGATTAACGATAATATGCCTATTTGCCATGAGCATAATTCGTGCCATCTCATGCGATACCAGAATTATTGTGGTCTTCTTAGACAATCCTTCAACAATATCATAAAATTGGGATTCAAATACTTTATCTACATAAGACAAAGGCTCATCAAGCACTAATACCGATGGATTAGATACAATAGAACGAGCCAATAACACTCGTTGTAACTGTCCTCCAGACAAATTGCCTATTGATGAGTGACGAAAATTTTCCATACCTACAATATTCAACACCTCATCAACACGCCCTCTCTCATTTTGAGTCAAACGATTCTTAAAAAAATTACCACCTCTAAGTAAACCAGATTCTATCACCTCCTCAACCGTTATAGGGAAACGGCTGTCAATCATATTTTTCTGAGGTAAATATCCGATATTCAAATGCTCTACTTCTTTAAAATCATCAAATAATCGCACAACACCGCTAGTAGGCTTCAACAAGCCCAACAAAACACGTAGCAAAGTGGTCTTTCCTCCTCCATTAGGGCCTGTTATAGCAATAAAATCACCTTGATTAACATCCAAATTAATTCCTGGCAACACCAAATGCCTGCCGTCATACTTAACGACAACATTCTCTAGACTTATAATCTTGTTATTCTGCTGTAAGTGCATTTGCTATTTTCTTTAGTTCTTCCGCCCAATTGTAGTTCATTGGATTAATTTCCACAAGCATTGCCCCCAATTGCTGGTTAACGACCTGTACTTGACGATTATCAAATTCCTTCTGATAGAACATCACCTTAACATCATTAGCCTTTGCTTGGTCTATTGTTTCTTTTAACACGCTTGCAGGCACTTCTTTCCCTTCATTTTCCATCGCAATCTGCTTTAATCCATAATCCCTTGCGAAATAGCTCAACGATGGATGCCAAACAGCAAAAGCTTGACCACTCACAGTTTCCAATTGATGCTTCAAGTCTTCTTCTAAAACATCAAGTTCGGTAATCAACGCATTATAATTTTTCTCATAGATTTTTTTGTTCTTAGCATCAATCTTCAAGACCGATTTATACATGTTGCCTGCTATTATTTTAGCGTTTCTTACTGATGACCACACATGAGGGTCTATCTCATGACTATGATGCCTATGTCCTTTAGCCGACACTCCCTCATGAGTACCCTTAAGATAATCAATACCGATTGACGTGTCAACAATCATCAAATCTGGACTATTTTTTTTCACTTTATCCAATATCGCCAATTCAAAGCCTATATTGCCTATACGGAAATAAGCCTTGCTTTTCTCTAAATTGACCAGATGGTTAAAACTAGGTTCATAAGCTTCTGGATTACTACCTTGAGCCAACAAGCATAATATATCAAATTTGTCACCTACAATCTTTTCCAACAGATACTTTTGCGGCTGTATAGACACAGCCAACACTGGCTTAGACGGAACAGGATTACACCCACAAAGCATCATCATTGCACCAATAATAGTTGCAACTGCTATATATATAATATTTTTTCTCATAACCAGATTATTATTTACACTATCAAAATTACTTATTTTAACAAGGAATCTTCGCTTTTGTTGAGTTTTTAACATACCCAAATTCCATATTTAACTCATTCGTTGGCACATTATTCACAATTAGCCGAAATTTAGAAGTTGTCAATTGACTTATACACTTCATGTTGAACGATACGACCCATTTCCTCCACTTTCGACTGATCGTTCACATGCAAAGTCATTAATTTGAGTTCTAACGGTTCATACCCTACTTCATAGGGAGGCTGCATATAACAAACTCGTTTCCATATTATAAAGCAATGCCGCATATAGAAATCAACACGCCGTCTTGCCATATCATTATCAGGCGATTCCACCTCTAGAATTATTGGAATCTTTCCACCTGCGTCTATAAAATGAGATAACAGTTCCGACCCACAGCCACGTCCTCTTAACTTAGCATCAACAGCAAAATGCTCAACATAACGGAACTCTACAAAATCCCAATACGACAAGAATCCCACCAAATTCCCATTTTCGGTAGCCGCAATTATTTTAAAAGGCACATGTTTCATTTCTAAAAGCCTTCTCACACTAGCGAAATTACGCCTTTCCTGAGCGGGAAACGATTCTATATAGAGCTGTTCTATCTCCGCCAATACCGAAGATTCAGGCAAAACATAAGAATAATCTATCATTGTATCTATTTTTTTACTATTTTTGCTTAATATTTAGCCCGACACATTTTCGAGGCTCACAAAGATAAGAAATTTTAAAAGCATATCTTATGGCAAATTCTCAATTAGATGCTTTAGA
This sequence comes from uncultured Muribaculaceae bacterium, assembly GCA_964606575.1. Taxonomy (GTDB): domain Bacteria; phylum Bacteroidota; class Bacteroidia; order Bacteroidales; family Muribaculaceae; genus RGIG4576. The sequence continues at coordinate 12,985 of CAZSHA010000036.1, forward strand.
TCATAAAATATTGGAAACGCTAGCAATAAACGCACGCAAACCGTACTTAGAAATAGCACGTGAATGTGGTGTTTCCGGAGCTGCCATCCACCAACGAATACAGAAACTTCATACTACTGGAGTCATAAAAGGTTCTGAATCGCTAATTGACCCCACGGCGGTCGGCTATGATACTTGTGCTTACATTGGATTTTTCCTTAACGACACTTCAAAATTTGACGAGATTGTCGACAAGTTAAAGGATATTCCTGAAGTGGTTGAATGCCACCTCACAACTGGTAAATATGACTTGCTCATAAAACTATTTGCCAAAAACAACAACCATCTGCTAAAAATCATCCAAAGCAAGATTCAGACACTAGGACTGGCACGCACCGAAACCCTAATTTCATTCAAAGAGGTTTTCCGCAGACAGATTCCAGTAAATGATACCGAACAATAAACAACAAGCAAATTATTGAACTATTAAATATATATGAAAGAAATCGTACTTAGCGGTATTCGCGCAACAGGCCAATTGCACCTAGGCAACTATTATGGAGCTTTAAGCAAATTCGTAAGAATGCAAGAAGAAGGTATATACGACAGCAACTTCTTCATTGCCGACTTACACGCTCTTACTACACATCCCGACCCTAAGATTCTTCATAGCAACGTGAAGAGCATCCTATCGGAATATCTTGCCGCAGGTCTTGACCCAGAAAAATCTACAATCTTCGTCCAAAGCGACGTTCCAGAAATTTCAGAGCTTTACCTATTGCTAAACATGCACGTGGGCATAGGCGAACTTATGCGTACAGCATCATTCAAAGACAAAGCTCGTAAGCAACTAGGTATAAAATCCGACAATGACAACGATGACAATATCGAACGTGAAATCATCGGTACCGACTCTAACAAACGTGTGAACGCTGGTCTTTTAACATATCCTACACTAATGGCTGTGGATATTCTAATCCAACATGCCGACTATGTACCAGTAGGTAAAGACCAAGAACAGCACTTAGAACTTACACGACGTTTCGCACGACGTTTCAATTCAGTATATGGAGTTGAATATTTTAAAGAACCTACCAATTTCAACTTTGGCGGAGCACCTGTTAAAGTTCCAGGTCTTGACGGTTCTGGTAAAATGGGTAAATCAGAAGGTAACTGTATTTACTTGCTTGACGAAGAAAAGGTGCTACGCAAGAAAGTGATGAGAGCAGTAACCGACGAAGGTCCTAAAGAGCCAAATTCTCCTATGAGCGAGCCTATAAAGAATCTATTCACATTACTTGAATTGGTATCTACTCCCGACAAAGTTAAGTTCTTTACCGATGCTTATAACGACTGCTCTATACGCTACGGAGATTTGAAGAAAGAACTTGCACAAGATATTATCAATGTGACAGCTCCTATACGTGAACGTATCATTGACATCCAGAACAATGATGAATATCTTGCTAAAGCCGTAAAACTGGGTGCTGAAAAAGCTCGTGCTAGAGCTTCGAAAACGCTTGAAGATGTTCGCCAAATAATGGGAATCAAGAGATTCTATTAATCACACGCATGACATAAAGAAAATAGGATGCTGAATTAAACACAATAAATCAGCATCCTATTTTTATATTACCTAATCAATCCCTCAAGAAAATAAAATTTAAGACCCACGACAACACAGCCAGCATCACGCTATAAATGAGAGCAGGCATAAACCCCTCTACACTTATACACTTTGGCACAAACAACTCACACAGCAAAATCATACCTGCATTAATTACTATCGTGAACAACCCCAAGGTTATGAAATTTACAGGAAAAGCCAACAATTGAACAAATGGTTTGACAAACGTATTCAACAGACCTAGCACAATAGAAGCTATAGCGGCACTCCTCCAGCCTATAACTTCTATTCCAGGCACAAAATAAGCTGACACATATACTGCAACCGCAAAAAGCACCAACTTTACTATAAATTTTATCATCTTAAGAATAACCTCTCTTTTTAAAAACTGTAGCCAATAGTAAAATCCCAGCACCTATTCTTCACACTCGGATTCTTTAAGAATCCTTCATGTTTTTTACCCACATTACGAAGACCTGCATTATAATGCACGCCCACATAATAAGTTCCTAGAAGTTTCACTCCTGTTCCTAGCTTAACCCCCCAATCAAAATTATCACAGCCTATGATAACACCATCGCTATCACCATAAAAATCATTCTTATATTTATATTCTTTCGACTGTATTCCATCATCTATACTTATTTCATTAACCGCCACTTTATTGTTACCACCGTTCCCGAATGCTATATATGGACCCATATCTAGTTGCCACTCTATTGCCGACAAGTTCAAACGATAAGAAACAAGTATAGGTATCTGATATGTATTATACCTAGCCTCACCCGTGGCTATGCGAATATATTTACCTCCGTCAACGATAGAGGCATTAAAATAATCGTAAGCATGACGTTTAATAAAGAAACCAGGTTGCAATGTCACCTTGCTACTAAGTTGCATATCAATAACAACACCTATATGTCCGCCCGTCTTTTTATCTATGCTCGACTCCTTCACGCCCACAAATAATTTGTCCATATTGATATCCTGTGACGACATGTTTACACCCATCCTCACACCCAACGAGAACGGCATACCTTGCGACTTAGCTTCACCAGCCATGGAAGCTACCACAATAAGGGATATTACACAATATACTAACCTCTTCATGTTATTTTCTATCGATTTATCTTTAATAAAAGATAAAAGTAAGACAATTTTTCCAATCCCGCAACACCGCATTATAATATCTACCAAAAAACTGAACTTTTATCATATTCCGTTTTTTCTATCAACACAATTTACTAAATTTGTTGCCAAATTAATCTCAAAGACGTTTATATACAATATGTCAACAAAAAGCAAATTTCTAAGCATTGCGCAAGACTATTTTTTCATCGTGATAGGACTTGCTTGTTACGCTTTCGGTTACACCGCATTCATTCTTCCAGAGAAAATAGTCATTGGCGGCGTTGCCGGTGTTGCTTCCTTATTATATTTCAAATGGGACATCAATGTCGCCGTATCTAATTACGCTATCAATATATTCTTATTGATACTGGCGGCAAAGGTTGTTGGATGGACATTTGTAAAAAGAACAATTTTCGGCACCACCGTACTCAGCCTTTTAATCGGTCTGTTCCAACCGTTTTTCAATGGGCCTCTAGTAGAGCAACAACCGTTCATGAGCATGATTATTGGAGCTTTGTTGTGCGGATTCGGTATCGGTTTGACATTTGTGCATAACGGCAGTTCGGGAGGTACTGATATAGTAGCTGCTATGGTTTCCAAACATAGCAATGTTACAGTAGGCAGAATGATTATGTATGTCGACTTCATGATTATATCGTCATCATACTTATTATTCCATAGCGTAGACAAAATAGTATTCGGCGTGCTTTTCGTCATGATTCTATCGATGATAACCGATGTGGTGATAAACTCCAACCGCCAAGCAGTACAGTTCATGATTTTTTCTGACAAATGGGAAGAAATAGCTGATGCTATCATCAGAGATGCACATCGTGGATGCACTGTGCTAAAAGGCGTAGGTTGGTACACTAAAAACGAGGTGACAATGCTCATAGTAATGTGCCGTAAGATAGAAAGCGTTACTATTTTCCGCATCATCAAATCTATTGACAACCATGCATTCATAACACAATCTAAAGTAAACGGTGTGTTCGGACGTGGATTTGATCACATGAAGGTGAAAATGCGTAAGGACATTTCAAGCGACACCCGCCATGTACATCCGCAAGCATACTATGAAGGCGATCCTAAACAAGTTGAGCCAAACAAGGCTGACAAGTAAACACAAAAAAAACAGACGACACAATGAACAGAAGAGGAAAATTGTATTTCCGTTATGGCACTATGGGGTCGGCTAAGACAGCTATGCTCCTCACCACAGCCTACAACTTTGAAGACCGCGGCATGGAATACATGTGCATGAAGCCTATAATTGACACACGTGACAAAGAGAATGTGATTAAATCCCGTATAGGTATTAAACGTGAATGTTTATGGATTTACCCAGATACCGATTTGTATGAATTGGCAAAAAACATTTATGAAGAAACTCTCACCGTGAAAGACTGGATTCTCATAGACGAAGCGCAATTCCTTTCTCGTGAACAAGTAGACCAACTTGCTCGTATTGTGGACGACTACGGCAGCAACGTCGTGTGTTACGGACTTCGTACCGATTTCCAATCTAACATGTTTGAAGGCTCAAAACGCCTATTTGAGATTGCTGACACAATAGATGAGATAAAATCCACATGCACATGCGGGCGAAAGACTATTATAAACGCACGTATCGACAAAGACGGAACTGTGCTCACCGATGGAAACCAGGTTGAAATAGGCGGTGACGACAAGTATATTGCCATGTGCCGTCGATGCTGGAGAAACCGCCGAATAGAATCATCGGAGAAAAACTCGTTATTCAAAGAGAACGACTAAATCTAAAGGCTATTACTCGCTTTATAATAAAAAATGAGGGCGATGCGTTAGTAAACGTATCGCCCTCCTATTATAGAATTAGATTTTATACTTCTTCTAGGCCTGCCAATTCAGGGTCTATCATAATGCGACCGCAATACTCACACACAATAATTTTCTTACGCATCTTTATTTCCATTTGACGCTGAGCTGGAATTCGGTTGAAACAACCGCCACACGCATTACGTTGGATATACACCACGCCAAGACCATTACGAGCATTCTTACGTATACGCTTGAACGCTGTCAACAATCTAGGATCAATCTTGTTCTCAAGTTTCTTAGCCTGCTCACGCAATTTTTCTTCTTCTTGCTTTGTTTCTGAAACGATTTGGTCAAGTTCGCTTTTCTTCTCACCTAGAATATGTTGACGGTCTGCTAGATGTTCTTCTGCTGTAGCCACGTCATTCTTTTTGGATTCTATTTGTTGGTTGAACTCGTTGATACGCTTTTCCGCAAGCTCAATGTTCAAGTGTTGGAACTCTATTTCCTTTGACAAGAAATCATATTCACGATTATTGCGTACATTGTCTTGTTGTGAAGTGTACTTCTCAATCAAAGCTGATGCTTCGGCAATCTCACGGCGTTGCTTATTGATGTCGTCGCCCAAAGCACTTATATCGTTCTTATAGTTTTGTATACGTGTTTCAAGACCGGCAACCTCATCTTCTAAGTCTTGTACTTCAAGAGGCAACTCTCCTCTTAACGTCTTGATTCTATCCACGTTAGACAATACTGTCTGAAGATCATAAAGAGCCTTCAAACGTTCCTCTACGGTCAATTCTTTTTCTTGTTTTGTCTTATCAGCAGCCATAGCTTACAAATAATTTATCGGATTTTTTTCTAATTCTGCGTAATGAATTGCAAAGTTAGGAATTTTTTTTGTAATTATCTCATTAAAAATTTCTTTTGTGAAATGTTCACTCTCATAATGTCCTATATCAGCAACCAAAATATTGTCTTTTTCACCAAAGAACTCATGATATTTCACATCTCCTGTTATCAACACATCGGCTTTTTGGGCTATAGCCTCATGCACGAACTCAGAGCCAGCGCCGCCACATATAGCCACCCGCCGCACATCTTTGTCGGCATCACCGCAATATTTCACGACTCCTACTCCAAATATATCCTTTACACGCTCTAGCAAAGACTTTGCATTTTCTGCATCCGCTAACTCACCTATAACCCCAAGCCCTGTATTACTTTCATTTTCCAAAGCTATTATATCGTATGCTGGTTCTTCATAAGGATGAGCGTTAAGCATAGCAGCTATCACTCGGCTTTTGTATCTGCTAGGCACTACAACCTCAAGCCTCATCTCGGCTTCGTGATGAATTTCGCCTAATGTCCCCACATACGGATTCGCTCCGTCCAAAGCCCTGAATGTACCTTCACCTTGAAGCTGATAGCTGCAATTGTCATAGTTACCTATTTTCCCTGCACCAGCGTCCGACATGGCTAACCTAACACGATCAACCCACTCATTAGGTACAAAGACTACCAACTTATACATTTTACCGACTTGCGGACTTAGCACCCGTACATCCGACAGACCAATTTTTTCGGCAATCTTATACGACACACCGCCAACGGCACTATCCATATTGGTATGTGCTGAATAAATTGCAATATCATTCTTTATAGCCTTTATCACGATGCGTTCTATATAATTCCGCCCAGTTATCGACTTAATACCACGGAACAGCAACGGATGATGCGTTATTATAAGATTTATTCCCTTTGCTATAGCCTCGTCAAGAATATCTTCAGTCACGTCGAGGCATAACAACGCACCTGTAGCTTCAAAACTAGAATTGCCTACTTGCATCCCTGCATTATCCCAACTTTCTTGCAAATCAAGAGGAGCATAATCTTCTATCAGCCTCGTAATATCTGCTATTTTCATTGCAACTATATTTTTAAAAGAATGAGAAGCAACGCAACAAAGCTATCACCTCTCATTCCCTATCATTTACACTTAGTTTATTTCTTACTAGCTATTTTCTCCTCGTCAAGCATAATAAACAATTCGTCAAGTTGCTCTTGCTCTATCTCGGCTGGAGAATCATTCATCATGTCACGACCTGAATTGTTCTTAGGGAACGCAATAGTATCACGTATGCTGTCAAGTCCTGCTATCATCGACACAAAACGGTCTAGTCCGAACGCCAAGCCTGCATGAGGTGGAGCTCCATACTTGAACGCATTCATCAAGAAACCGAATTTTTCATGAGCTCGTTCTGGTGTAAATCCTAGAAGTTCAAACATTTGGTCTTGCAATTCTGGCTCATGGATACGTATACTTCCACCACCAAGTTCAACTCCGTTCATCACCATGTCGTATGCGTAGGCACGTACTGAACCTGTATCACTCTTCAACAGAGCAATATCTTCTTTGTTAGGCATTGTGAACGGATGGTGCATAGCATAATAGCGTTGCGTTTCCTCATCCCATTCGAACATAGGGAAGTCTATAACCCAAAGCGGAGCAAACGTATCTTTATCACGCAAACCTAACAAGTTACCCATTTCTAGGCGAAGCTCGTTAAGTTGCTTACGTGTCGCAGCAGTCTTTCCAGCAAGAATCAAAACTAAATCGCCCGCCTTAGCTCCACAACGATCGGTCATCTTCTTCAAGTCGTCTTCGCTATAGAACTTTCCTATACTGCTCTTTATTGAGCCATCAGCCTCTACCTTAATCCATACAAGACCCTTAGCGCCAATTTGCGGACGTTTAACAAAGTCTGTCAAACTGTCGATTTGCTTTCTAGTGTAAGAAGCACAACCTTCGGCACATATAGCCCCCACATATTCTGCGCTATCAAACACTACGAAGTCATGCCCTTCTGTCAAATCTTTCAATTCTACAAATTTCATACCGAAACGTATATCAGGCTTGTCGCTACCATAATACTTCATCGCATCAGCCCATGTCATGCGAGGGAATGATTCATTGAAATCCAAGTTTCTGGTTGCCTTGAAAACATGCTTAACAAGCCCTTCAAACAATTGCAACACGTCCTCTTGGTCGACAAACGACATTTCACAGTCTATCTGTGTGAACTCTGGTTGACGATCGGCACGCAAGTCTTCATCACGGAAACATTTAGCAATTTGGAAATAACGATCAAATCCACCAACCATAAGCAACTGCTTATATAATTGAGGAGATTGTGGCAAAGCATAAAATTGACCTGGATTCATACGTGAAGGAACTACGAAATCACGAGCGCCCTCTGGTGTTGACTTTGTCAAAATAGGAGTTTCTACCTCTAAGAAATTATGATCGTTCAAGTAACGGCGTAATTCAAAACAAATCTTTGAACGTAACTCTAGATTCCTACGTACTGCCCCACGACGCAAATCTAAATAACGGTACTGCATACGTAAGTCATCACCGCCATCGCTGTTGTCTTCGATAGTGAACGGAGGCACGTCACTCTTGTTCAGCACGGTCAACTTCTCGGCTATTATCTCTATGTCACCAGTAGGAAGATTCGCATTCTTACTAGAACGTTCTGCCACCGTTCCCACCAACTGCACTACATATTCACGTCCCAATTGATTGGCTGCATCACACAATGCTTCGTTTACTTCGTTGTTAAACACAATCTGAGTGATACCATAACGGTCACGCAAATCGACAAACGTCATAGCACCCATTTTTCTCAAACGTTGTACCCAGCCAGCAAGTGTAACCTTCTCGCCTACATTAGCAATGCGTAATTCGCCACAAGTTCTAGTTCTATACATAATATTTATATTGTTTTTTATTTTATTCTCATAATCCATGCCTTCAAGGCACTAAATTATGCAAAAATAATACAATCTGCCGACATTTATCCCATATATACCCTTAAAAATTAAATGCCATAGCACAATTTATTACTTTTATTTTGCTCAATTCAAAAAAACATCCTATCTTTGCACCGCAATTCAGAAATGATTGTATCGGGGTGTAGCGCAGTCCGGTTAGCGCACCTGCTTTGGGAGCAGGGGGTCCCAGGTTCGAATCCTGGTACCCCGACCAACAAAAAAGGAGTTACTTTTACAGTAACTCCTTTTTCTTTCCCTTCCTCCATAGTATATCGTACTGCCACACATGGCGTTTCATATTAGGCTCTCACCCCAAACCAATACGCTTGGTTCTGCGATTTTATTTTACGAGGAGTTTTTGTGCCTTGCCGTCGACTTTGACTATATA